>DASYES010000863.1:0-7294 GCA_036498885.1 Pseudonocardia sp. | reverse complement strand
CCTCCACCGCACGCTCATTGATCTCATCCAGCACCGCATCGGTGGCATCCCGGTCCAACGTCCCGTCCGACGGGCTGAGCCTGCGTTCCGAATAGGTGTCCGGCACCTGCTTGACCAGCACGACGATGTTCATCAGAGGCTCACCGGTCCCAATCCGCGCCACTGCGCGGTCTCGCCACCCAATTCGCGTGTGACGGCCGCGGCCACACTCCGCACGTAGCCGCTGTTGACCTCGTCATACCAATTCGACGCGCTCTTCACGAGGCTGATCGCGACGGCACCCACGGCTTGATTTCGCCCGGCGGCGAATATCGGCGCCCCGATGCACGCCATCCCACGCGCGGTCTCTTCGTCGTCGATCGAGAACCCGCGACGGCGGGTTTCGTCCAGCTCGGTCAGCAGTTCGCGGATGCCCTTGCGAGCTCCGGACGCGTTGGGGTTGAGCGCGCGACGCCCGACGAGCTCGCGTACCGCTGCGGTCGGCAGCGTCGCCAGCATCGACTTCCCCGACGCCGTGAACGCCGCAGGCAGGCGCATCCCGATCTCGTAGCGCACTGCCAATGGCCGGCGGCCGTTGATGAACGAGACGTACACGACGTCGGATCCGCTGAGGACCGCCAGCACGATCGTTTCGACCGGCTCGCCCTGGGCGCGGGTGATCCGTTGGAACGCCTGCACCAGCTCCATGGACGCCAACCGGTGCCGGCTCAGCTCGACCAGCTTCAAGCCGACGGTGTAGCGACCCTCGGGACTCTTCTCGGCGAGGCCGGTGCGCACGAGGGTCGAGCAGACGTCGTGCAGCGAGCTGCGCGCCATGGGAACGCGCCCCGCGAGCTGGCTGAAGCTCAGCGGCTCCTCCGTCGTCGCGAGCACGTCGAGGACGATCGCGGCCTTTTCGATGGCGGGGACCGCACGTCGCGCCGGTACGTCCCCTGGATTGCTGTCTCCCTGCGGCACGTTCACCTCCCTGCCGACCCGAGACGACGTGCCGCCCGCTCCGCCTACCCGCAGGGCAACCGGACCTCGCGTCGGGCGCACGGGCAGCGAGCTCCCGGTGGATAGGACCCTGGTGGGATGAACCCCGGTGGAATTGGCACTGTCCATCTCGGACCTCCGGTTCAGGCGAGCGCGATCATGGCGGTGGCCGGGGCGAGCCGGTTCCCGCTCGAGTCCTCGGCCCGCATGTCGATCTCCAGAAACGTGTCTGCGCCGGAGACCCGGACGGCGCTGACCGTGCCGCGCACCACGACCTGTGTTCCACGAGTGACGGCCGAGCGGAACTGCGTCGACAACGACACCACCCGGCTCTCGTCGCCCAGCCAGCGGTGGAGTGCCACATGGAAGTAGGCCCATGTCAGGTTCCCCATCCCGAAAGCCGTCGGATATCCGGCGGCTCGGCCGGCCTCGTCGTCCATGTGGATGTCGATGAACTCGTCGTTCACGGCGGCGTACCGATTCCAGTACGGGAACCCCGAGTCGCGCACGAACGGTTCGAACTCGTGGCCGACGTCGAACGGTGCCCCGACACGATGCATCTGCGTCATCTGCAGCTCCCCGGGATTCAGTAGCGGATCGACGTCTGGTCGGTGCGCTTGACGCGTGCACCGTTCTGATTCGCCCACACGGTGCGGATCACCGTGATCAACATCCGCCCCATGCGGCCGTGCTTCTCCGTGTAACTGACGACCTCCGAGTGCCCCACGATGACGTCACCGGGGCGCATCCGCTCTCCGTACTCGGTGGAGAGGCCCGCGTTGAGGTTCGTCGTCAGCCCCGGTCCCGCGATGCCGAAACCACGCTCCAGGTAGTCGGCGTCGAACGCGGCACGGCGGGCGCGCATCCCTGGCTCCGCCGAGATCCAGGCGAACGGGTTGAAGTCCTCGGGTGCGACGACGCCCGCAAAGGCGGTGGCACTCGCGTACTCCTCGTCCCAGTACAGCCGTGGTGGCGCCTCGGGATAGTGGACAGCGATCGCCCACTTGCGGATGTCGGAGATCGACACCGGGTAGGAGCGGATCTTGTTGAACGGGCGGCCGACGATCGCACGCATGTCGTCGGTGATCCAGCTGTCGCCGCTCGATCGTTCGCTCACGTCGACGCTCCCTTCGCTCCCCGCAGCACGTCGTCGGTGTGTTCGCCGAGCAGCGGGGCCCGGCGCAGCTCGAACTCCAACTCCTCGGCGCGCACCGGCGGACCGGGCACGCGGAACCGCCCCGCGACGGGGTGATCGACCTCGCGCCACACCCCGGTCCTCGCCACGACCTCGGAACCGAGCAGGTCGGCGGGCGTCGCCACGTAGGAGAACGGCGCTCCGGTCGCGATCGCTGCCTCGAAGATCTCCTGTCGCGTGCGTTCTCGGCACCACGCGGTGACGAACTGCCTCAACTCGCCGTTCATGAACCCGTCGTCGGCCGCTCGCGACAGCCACTCCGGGTGCCCGATGCCGGCGAAGAAGCCCGGCAGGTTGGGCGGGTTGACGAAGATCCCGGCGTAACCGTCCTTGCAGACGTACTGCGACCAGACCGTTCGTGGCCCGTTGCCCGAGCGCGCCGTCCACACATCCGGCAGCGGGTCATGGTTGTACGCGACGGGGCCCTGCGCCTCCATGGCGCTGGCCTGCACCTCCTGCACCGAGATCTCGACGTACTGCCCGCTCCCGGCGCGATCGCGCAGGAGCACCCCGGCGAGCGCGGCGCTGTAGACGTGCAGCGCAGCCTGGCATTCGGCCTGGTTCCCGTAGCTCGCGAGCGGTTCCCGATCGCGTTCGCCCATCAACGACATCTGCCCGCCCGAGGCGTACTCGGTGAGCGCCGACCCCGTCCAGCCCGCCTGCGGTCCGGACTCGCCGTACGGCGTCACCGAGATCGCTACGAGCCGCGGATAGGTCGCCCGCAATGCCGTGCGTTCCAGGCCGAGCCCCGACCGCGCCGGAAGCGGAAGATCGAGCAGCAGGACGTCGGCGCCCGCCAGCAGCGTGACGAGGTCGGCGCGGCTCCCGACATCGTCGAGATCGAGTACGACCGAGGACTTCCCGCCGTGCAGATGCAGGAACGCCGCGCTCGTCTCCGGGCCCTCCGCTCCGGGAGGGAACGGCCCGCGGTGGCGGGATGGGTCACCCTCTGGCGATTCGATCTTCACGACGTCGGCGCCGTAGCCGGCCATGATCCGGCCCGCCAGCCCGGTGGCCGTGCCGAAGCCGAGCTCGACCACGGACAATCCGTGCAATGGTCGCGAACTCATGTGGACCTCCTCTCCCGGCGCGTTCACCGGTTCGCCGGCCGGGTCGCGACGACCCCCGCGGCCTCCAGCTCGGCCACCGTCTCGTCGTCGTAGCCGAGCACCTCGCGGAGCACGTACCGGTTGTGCTGACCCAGCGACGGCGCGTGCGCGAGACCGACCTCGACCTCGTCGAACCGCCACGTCGGAGTGGTCAGCCGCATGGTGCCGAGGTCGGGATGCCGCACCTCGCGGAAGAACTCGCGCGCCGTCAGGTGCGGGTCGTCGGCCAGCTCGCGCGGGCCGAGCACCGCAGAGGCTGCGATGCCTCTGGCCTGCATCGCCTGCGCCACCTCGCGGTTGGTGTGCTGCCGCGTCCATGCGCCGATCTCGGCGTCGAGCCGGTCGTGAGCGGCCTGCCGCCCGGGCAGGCAGGCCAGCTCCGGATCCGCAGCGAGGTCACGTCGCCCCAGCACATCGCAGAGAACCGGCCACTGCTCGTCGCACGCGACGGTGAGGGCGACCCACGAGTCGGCCCCCGCGCACGGGTACACCCCCTGCGGCGCGAAGGACGGGCTGCGGTTCCCGTTGCGCGCGAGGCTCGCACCGAGCTGGTGGGCCACGATCGCGTCGCCGACGAAGCCCATGAGCAGGTTGCGCTGCCCGGCCTCGACGAAGGTCCCGACGCCGGTGCGCTCACGCTGGAACAGGGCCGTCAGCACGGCCGCTGCCCCGCCCAGCCCGCCCACCGGGTCGCCATAGGAGATACCCGACTTCTGCGGCGGCCCGCCCGGGTACCCCTGCAGGTGGGCGAGCCCGCTCATCTGCTCGATGTTGGGCCCGTAGCCCGGCAGCGCCCGTTCCGGCTCGAAGCCGGAGTAGCCCGGGAGCGAGACCGCGATCAGCCGCGGATTGAGCTCGTGCAGCCGCGCCCAGCCCAGCCCGAGCCGGTCGAGTACACCGGGCCGGAAGTTGTCGATCAGCACGTCGGACCGCACGGCGAGGTCGAGCAGGATCTTCCGGCCCGCCTCCTGCCGCACGTCGACGGCGATGCCGAGCTTGTTGCGGTTGTACTCGTGGAAGTAGCGGCTCGTGTCCCATGGCCGGTCGACGGTCTCGTCAGGGATGGTCAGGCTGCGGACGAGGTCGGTGCGGCCGGGGCCTTCCACCTTGATCACCTGGGCGCCCGCGTCGACAAGCTGCTTGGTGCCGAACGGTCCCGCCCACACCATGGTCAGGTCGAGCACCCGGACGCCGGAGAGCGGCAGGTCGGTGCGTCCGAGCGTCGCGGGAAGCCGGACCTCGTCCGCGGCGCTCGTCACGGGGCCGGTCGTCCCGGTCACGACTCGTCCGCCGCGGCATAGAAGTCGCGGCCCCCGAACGGCACCGCGGGCAGCGCCTCCGCATCGGTACGGACGTCGAGAACGGCGGCGCGGCCTGCCTGCTGGGCCTCCTTGAGGGCGCCCGCGAGATCAGCGGGGTCGTCGACCCGCACGCTCCAGGCACCCAGTTGCCGTGCGACGGACGCCAGGTCGACGTCGGTGAACCGCCACATCCGGTCGCCGGCCTCGGTGATCTTGCCTGCGCCGCCCCAGGAGCTCTGGAAGATCTTCATGTCCTGGCTGAGGGACACGTTGTTGTTGACGACGACGATCGGCGCGAGCCCGTGCCGGATGGCCGTCTCCACCTCGGCAAGGTGGTAGTAGAAGCCGCCGTCTCCGGTGAAGCACACGACGGTGCGGTCGCCCGCCGCAGCCTTCGCCCCGATCGAAGCCGGAAGCGCCCAGCCGAGGCTGCCCCCTGCCCTGATGAACGTCTGGCCCGGCCGCAGGTCGATCATGCTTGCCGACCAGATGCCCGAGTGGCCCGTGTCGACGACGAGCACGCCGTCGCCCGGGAGGAACTCGGTGATCTCCCGGCACAGCCGCTCGGGTCGCACCGGCGACGCGGTCGAGCCCAGCAGTCCGGCGTCCTGCTCACGCCAGGCCGTGACGTACCCGGCGGTCTCGGTCAACCAGGTCGATCGACCGTCCGGCACACCGGAGACGGCTTCGGTGAGCGCCGCGAGGGCCTCCGCCGCGTCCGCCTGGATCGACACCGCATTGGGGTAGTTGCGACCGAGCTGGGTGGGGTCGATGTCGATCTGGACGACCTGCGTGCCGGGCGCAGGGAGCCGCCAGCCGTCGGTGACCTGGCTGCCGGTGCGGGTCCCGATGAAGATCACGAGGTCGGCCCGGCCGACCGTCTGGTTCGCCGACTTGCGCGAGGACGCGCCGACCACCCCCACCGCGTACGGCGCGCGCTCGTCGACGGTGCCCTTGCCGTTCAGCGATGTCGCGACGGGCACGCCGGCCTTCTCGGCGAACGCCGCGAGCTGCTCCTGCGCACCCGACATCCGCACACCGCCGCCGGCCACCACCACCGGACGCTGCGACCGCGTGATCAGCGCGGCCGCCTCGGCGACGGCCACCCGCTCCGGCCGCACCCGGAACGGCGGCGCGACCCGGTAGCGCTCCTCCGACATGATCGCGCGGCCGGCGTCGTCGAGCTCCAGCGTGCCGGCGAGCACCGTGCCGACGACCCCCTGCAGCTCCAGGTGCACCGGGCCCGGCGCCCCCGTCATGGCCTCGCGCACGGTCTGCCGGAGCAGATCGGGCAGCCGCGCGACGTCGTCGAGCTGCATGTTGTACTTCGTGAGGGCTTCGTAGATCGGGAAGTCCTCGATCTCCTGGTACACGCCCTTGCGGCGGGTCTGCGGAGAGGTACCGCCCGTGATCGCGACGACCGGCGAGCCCGCCATGTACGCGTCACGCAGCCCCGCGGCGAGGTTCGCCGACCCGATCGTCTGGGCGAAGCAGAACCCGGGACTGCGCTTCACGCGGGCGTAGCCGTCGGCCATGTAGGCGGCCGCCTTCTCGCCGTGCGCCATCACGCCGACGATGCCGAGCGAGTCCATCTCGGCAAGCGCCGTCACGGCGACGGTCGGGACCATGAAGACGTGCGTCGTGGCCCCCGCCTGCAGGGCCTCGGCAAGGTAGCGGCTTCCGGTGATCGATGTGGTCGGGGTGCGTGTCACGCCGAACGACTCCTTCGGGTGTGGCGGGCTGCGGGACGGGTGCAGCCGAGATCAGGACGCGGATGTCCGGTCAGATGTCCGGGAACATCGCCTGCAGGGGCGAGCGCGGCGCCTCGCCGATCACGAGCGCCTGGCCGTTGATGTGCCGGCCGTCCTCGGAGACGAGGAACGAGACATAGCGGCCGATCCACTCCGGGTCGAGCATCTCCATCGGCGGATCGGGGTAGATCCGCGGCGGCGGGGTGTCCCCCGAGTCCTTGGCGCGCTGTGCCGCCATCTCGCGGAGGAGCCGGACACGCTCGCCCTCGATGCCGCCGGGCACGAGGACGTTGGCCCGGATCCCGTACTGCCGGTTCTCCATCGCGGTGGTCTGGGTGAAGTTGATGACCGCGGCCTTCGTCGCGCCGTAGCTCGGACGGTCCGGGAAGCCCCGGGTGCCGTTGAGCGAGGAGATGTTGACGATGACGCCCTTGGTGCGCGGGATCATCATTGCGAGCGCGGCCCGCGTGCAGTACATGACGCTGTCGAGGTTCGTGCGGATCGCCTTGTGCCAGCGGTCCGTCGGCAGCTCCGCGATCGGCCCCGGTGGGTCGATCCACGCCACGGTGTTCACCAGCACGTCGAGCGGCCCGACCTCCTCGCCGATGCGCGCGAACATCGCCGCGACCTGCGACTCGTCGGAGACGTCGCAGGCGATGGAGAGCGACTTGGCACCGCGGGCGCGAACCAGCTCGGCCGCCTTGTCGGAGGTCTCGGGGTCGAGGTCGCAGACGACGACAGTGCCGCCGTCGTTGGCCAGCGCCAATGCGATGCCGTGACCGGCGCCGCGCCCGGCTCCGGTGACCAGAACGGTGCGTTCCGTCATGGGGGTTCCTCTCTACGCTGAGTGGGACTCGGGTCAGGCCACGTCGGCCTTGGGGGCGGACAGCACCTCGCGCACGAGCTCGTCGGGGTCGCCGCCGAGGTGGCGGTAGACCATGACCCGCTTGACGAGCACTCCCG
>DASYES010000862.1:0-6589 GCA_036498885.1 Pseudonocardia sp. | reverse complement strand
CGGATGGCGAAGTCCTTACGCACACCGATGCCGGGCAGTGGCGTGACCTCAACGTTCACCCTGTACACGGTAATCGACCCGCGTCGCTACCCTGAGCGCATGCGGGTCCTCATGCTCGACGCGCCCCAGGCGATGCTCGACGAGCGCCGCCGACTGGGTCAGGACGTGCGCGACGAGATGTGGGACGGGGTACTACACATGGTTCCGCCTCCGGGTGGTGCTCACCAGGTGTTCGCCGGTGACTTCTACTCGGTCATTCGTCCGGTGGCGGCTTCTCGAGCTCTGCTGGCGTTGTACGAGACCGGGCTGTTCCGGTCCGAGCGCGACTACCGCGTCCCCGACATGGTGGTCCTTCGCCGTGAGCACGTCTCCGATCGCGGAGCCGAGGCCGCTGAGCTCGTCGTCGGGATCCGGTCCAAGGACGACGAGACCTACGACAAGCTCGACTTCTACGGCCGGGTCGGCGTTCGCGAGATGATCGTCGCCCACCCGCACGACCGCCGGGTCGAGCTGTTCCGAGCTCTCGGTGGCCGGCTCGAGCCTGTGCAACCGGGTGCCTCGGGTGAGCTCACGAGCGAGGTGCTCGGGATCGTCCTGCGCACCGTCGACGGGAAGCTGGAGATCTCCTGGTCCGAGGGCTCCGCCACGGTCTGAGCACCCGCGGAACCCAGTGGCGCGCTGGGCCTAGTCTTGATGCATGAGTTCCCCCGTGCTGACCGCCGTGGCATGGCCCTACGCCAACGGCCCGCGGCACATCGGCCACGTCTCCGGTATCGGTGTGCCCTCCGACGTGTTCTCCCGCTATCAGCGGATGTCGGGCAATCGGGTGCTCATGGTCTCGGGCAGCGACGAGCACGGCACCCCGATCCTGGTGCAGGCCGAGAAGGAGGGCCTGACCCCGCAGCAGACCGTGGACAAGTACCACCGTGTCATCTCGGAGGACCTGCGCGGGCTCGGCGTCACCTACGACCTCTACACCCGCACCACCACCGGCAACCACGCCGAGGTCGTGCAGCAGATCTTCCTGGCCCTGTACCGCAACGGCTACATCGTCCCGAAGACCACCACCGGCGCCATCAGCCCGTCCACCGGGCGCACCCTGCCCGACCGCTATGTCGAGGGCACCTGCCCCATCTGCGGCTACCCGCACGCCCGTGGCGATCAGTGCGACAACTGCGGCAACCAGCTCGACGCCACTGAACTGATCAACCCGCGGTCGCGGATCAACGGCGAGGTACCCGCGTTCGTCGAGACCGAGCATCTGTTCCTCGACCTCCCCGCCTTCACGGAGGCACTCGGCAAGTGGCTCTCCACCAAGACGGGGTGGCGACCGAACGTCCTGAACTTCACCAGGAACCTCGTCGACGACATGCGCCCGCGGCCCATCACCCGCGACCTCGACTGGGGTGTCACGATCCCGCTCGACGGGTGGCGCGACCAGCCGCTCAAGAAGTTCTACGTCTGGTTCGACGCCGTCATCGGCTACTTCTCGGCGAGTGTCGAGTGGGCCCGTCGCACGGGTGACGCCGACGCGTGGAAGGCGTGGTGGAACGACCCCGACGCCGAGCACGTCTACTTCATGGGCAAGGACAACATCACCTTCCACGCCCAGATCTGGCCCGCGCTGCTGCTCGGCCACAACGGCCAGGGCGACCACGGCGGCGAGCCCGGCCCCTACGGCGTGCTCGACCTGCCCACGGAGATCGCCTCCAGCGAGTTCCTCACGATGAGCGGCTCGAAGTTCTCCACCTCGCGCGGCACCGTGATCTACCTGCAGGACTTCCTGCGCGACTACGGCCCGGACAGCCTGCGGTACTTCATCTCGGCCGCCGGGCCCGAGACCCAGGACGTCGACTTCACGTGGGACGAGTTCGTCCGGCGGGTCAACTTCGAGCTCGCCAACGAGTGGGGCAACCTCGTCAATCGGTCGATATCGATGGCGCACAAGAACAACGGCGCGATCCCGCCTGCCACCACCCCGGCTCCGGCCGACGCCGAACTGCTCGCGCTCTCGCGCGCGGCGTTCGACACGGTCGGTGGGCACCTCAGGCGCTCGCGGTTCCGAGCGGGCATCGGTGAGGCGATGCGGGTGGTCTCGGCGGCCAACCGGTACCTGTCGGAGCAGGAGCCGTGGAAGCTGGGGGACGACCCCGGCAGGCGCGATGCCGTGCTGCACACGGCGCTTCAGGTCGTGCAGGACGCCAACACGCTGCTGACCCCGTTCCTGCCGCACGCTGCGCAGAAGGTGCACGAGGCACTGGGAGGCACCGGCGTGTGGGCTGCCCAGCCGGAGCTGGTCGATGTTCCGGACCTGGACATCCCCGGCCGGATCAACCCGATCCTGACCGGCGACTACACCCGCGAGCAGGCGCGCTGGGAGTCCACCCCGATCCAGGTCGGCCGCCCGCTGGCGAAGCCCACGCCGATCTTCCGCAAGCTCGACCCTGAGCTCGGCGAGACCGGCCCGGAGTGGGCGCCGATCCAGAAGTGAGCGAAACCCGGAGCGGGGGCGGGTGCCGGTGAGCGGGGCGGAGGGGCGCCGCGAGCGGCCGCCCGCCCCGGAGCCGCTCCCCACCCCGACCGTCGACGCGCACACGCACCTCGACGCCTGCGGCTGCGTGAACGCCGCCGACGTGGCCGCCGCGATGGACCGGGCGACCGCAGTGGGCGTCACGCGCGCCGTCACGGTCGCCGACGACCTCGCGTCCGCCCGGTGGGCCGTGCAGGCGGCGCACTGGGACGACCGCGTGGTCGCCGCGGTCGCGCTGCACCCGACGCGCACGGCCGCCCTCACCGAGGACGACCACGCCGAGATCGAACGGCTCGCCCGCGACCCGCGGGTGGTCGCGGTGGGGGAGACCGGCCTCGACTACTACTGGGACTACTCGCCCCCGGCCGCGCAGCAGGAGTCCTTCCGCCGGCACATCGACCTCGCCAAGCGGATCGGCAAACCGCTGATGATCCACGACCGCGACGCCCATGACGACGTGCTGCGGATCCTCCGCGAGGAGGGACCGCCGGAGACGGTGGTGTTCCACTGCTTCTCCGGCGACGCCGCGATGGCCCGCGAGTGCTCAGCGGCGGGTTACGTCCTGTCCTTCGCCGGTCCCGTGACCTTCCGCAACGCCCGTGCGCTGCAGGAAGCCGCGGCCGTGGTGCCGGAGGACCAGCTGCTCGTGGAGACCGACGCTCCGTTCCTCACCCCGCACCCGCACCGCGGCCGGGCGAACGAGCCGTACTGCCTGCCGTGGACCGTGCGTGCTGTCGCGACATTGCGCGGCGTCACGGACGAGCAGCTCGCCGCGAGCACCGCAGGCACCGCCCGGCGAGTTTTCCGCCTCGATGGGCTACCCGCTGTCGCGGGATTACCTTCGGCGGGCGCAGACGACGCTCGTTCGGCGTAGCGGACGGTCCACTCGGCGCTATCGGCGTGTCGGGAATAGGCGAGGGCTTTGGCTGCCCGTTACGGTTCCGTGATCGCTAAAGCCGGGGTGGGGAACGCTCCCCAGCACAGCGGTCACGGTGGACCGGGGCGCTCCCCTTGATTCCTGCCTCCGGGCCATCGTGATCGATGAACCTCCCCTGCCCGGTCCGACGAGGTCTGGAAGCCAGTGGTCGACGTCTCTCCTCGCGCGCGGCACCGTGCCCCGCGTGGGCGTGGGGGTCGAAAGGACACCGCGCCCCCTGCCGTGGTGTCCACGGAGGACTCCTACGCAGACTGGTACGGCGGTGGGGACACCGGGACGTTCCCCGCATCCCCCGCCGAGCTGCTCGCGCACACGCGTGAGTCCGCGATCGAGCGCACCGGTAGGACTCTGCCGGCGCGCGGCGACCGGCGTCCGGTTCCCGTGATGACACGGCCCGCCCAGGGCTCCATCGCCGTCGACGCCGGTGCAGACCCCGCGACAGGCCCCTTCGGCGTCGTCCCGGCGCAGGAGATCACCGGCCGGATCCCGCCGATCGACGACGAAATGACGGGCCCGCTCCCCGTGATCGCGGCCGTCGCCGCGCCCGAGGTCGAGGTCGAGGCCGAGCCGCTGACCCACCCGTTCACGGCCGTCGCGGCGCCGCCGGCTCCTCCCGGCGCACCTGCTTCCACCCGTGCCGCCCGGCGCCGCCAGCAGGCCGCCGCTCGCCGGGGCCACGCCGGTGTCCTCGTGCGCGGCACGGTGCTCGCGACGCTCGTCGCGCTGGTCGGCGGCAGCGCCACCGCACTGGCCATGGACAAGACGATCACGATCACGGTCGACGGTGAGGACCGCACCGTGCACACATTCGCCGACGACGTCGCCTCCGCGCTGGAGTCGGCCGGGCTCGACGCTGCTCCGCAGGACCGTGTGGAGCCCGCGTTGCCCACCGAGTTGATCAACGGCGACCACATCATCGTCAGCAAGGCGCGCAAGCTCACGCTCGTGGAGGGGCCGTCGGAGCGGGAGGTCTGGACCACGGCGGCGTCGGTGGGCGATGCTCTGGCCGTGCTCGGTGTCGACGCCAGCCCGATCCAGATGTCCGCCGCGCCCACCACGAGCATCCCGCTGGCCGGTATGGCGCTCAAGCTGAACGTGCCGAAGGCCGTCTCGTTCACCGACGGCACCGGCGCCCTCGAACAGCTCACTACCTCCGCGGGAACGGTGAGCGGGCTGCTCGCCGAGCGGGGCATCCAGCTCGGCCCCGAGGACGTCTCGGTGCCCGCCGGCGACACCCCGCTCACCGACGGCGCGTCGGTGCAGGTGGTGCGCAACGGTGTCGGCGAGGTCGTGGTCGTCCGGCCGATCCCGCCGCCGGAGGAGCAGATCGAGGACGCCGACCTGCCGCGGGGCAAGCGGGTGGTCGTCGACAAGGGCAAGGCCGGTGAGCAGACGGCGATCATGCGCGTGTACGTGCAGAACGGCGCGGAGGTCCGGCGCGAGCAGGTCCGGGCCGGCGGCATGACCCCGGCGAGGCCCCGCGTCGTCAAGATCGGCACGAACGACAACATCCCGCAGGCCCCGGCCGTCACCGACGGCAGCGTCTGGGACCGGCTGGCCCGCTGCGAGGCCACCGGCAACTGGGGGATCAACACCGGCAACGGCTACTACGGCGGCCTGCAGTTCGATGCCGGCACCTGGCGCGCCTACGGCGGCACCGACTACGCGCCGTTGCCCCACGAGGCCAGCCGGGAGGAGCAGATCGCAGTCGCCAGCAAGGTCCGCGACGACCGGGGGGACTACGGGGCCTGGCCGGGGTGCGCGAACAAGCTCGGGCTGCCCCGGTGACATCGCGCAGAGCGGGCCGGTGCACCCTCCGGGGGTGACGGACGAGCGGTCGCGGCTGTTGGGGCCGGCAGAGGTACGGGCCCTGGCAGGCGAGCTGGGGCTGCGGCCGACGAAGCGGCTCGGGCAGAACTTCGTGCACGACCCCAACACGGTGCGCCGCATCGTCCGGGCGGCGGAGCTCGCGCCGGACGATGTCGTGGTGGAGGTCGGGCCCGGCCTCGGATCGTTGACGCTGGCCCTGCTGCCGGCGGTGCGCGCGGTCCATGCCGTGGAGATCGACCCCGGGCTGGCGGCCCGGCTGCCCACCACCGTTGCCGAGCGGGCGCCCGTGCTGGCCGACCGGCTCAGCGTCGTCACGGCCGACGCGCTGCACCTGCGGGCCGCTGATCTCCCCGGGCCTGCCCCCACCGCGATCGTCGCGAACCTGCCCTACAACGTGGGTGTGCCCGTGGTGCTGCACTTGCTGGCCGAGATGCCGCTGATCCGGCGCGGGCTCGTGATGGTGCAGTCGGAGGTGGCCGAGCGCCTCGCCGCGCATCCCGGCAGCAAGGCCTACGGCGTGCCCAGCGCGAAGCTGGCCTGGTTCGCTGCGGCCCGCCGGGCGGGTCCGGTGCCACGAGCGGTGTTCTGGCCGGTGCCGAACGTCGACTCCGGGCTGCTGGCATTCGACCGGCGCGACCCGCCGCCCGGCGACCGCACCGAGGTGTTCACGCTGATCGACGCGGCGTTCGCGCAGCGCCGCAAGGCCCTGCGATCGGCGTTGTCAGGCTGGGCAGGCTCGCCGGCCGCGGCGGAGGGGGCTCTGCGTGCGGCCGGAATCCCGCCGCTGGAGCGTGCCGAGCAGCTCGACATCACCGCGTTCGCCCGCCTGGCCGCCGCGCGCCCTTAGGAGCGCGCTGAACAACTCGGCGCTACTGCGCGGCGCCCAGGCGGCGCCCTCGCGGCGTTGTCGTCGGGCCCGAAACAACAGCGGTATCGGCCCCTCCTCCGCCTTGCGATGCCACTACCTGGATCACCGCTCGCTACGGGTGGAGTTGTTCAGCACCCTCCTAGCCGGCGCCCGCCCGTGTCGATGAGGGCGGAGGCTCCATGTGTACTATTCCGCGTGGAATAACCCTGGCGGAACGATCTGGGCGGTGTGGTGTGTAGTGGCGGCACTGACGTCGCTGGCGACCAGCATCCTGGCGCTGCTGTGCGAACGGCCGATGCATCCCTATGAGATGTACCGGTTGATGATGGATCGGTTCGAGGACCGGGTCGTCAAGGTGCGACCGGGCTCGCTCTACCACACCGTCGACCGGCTGGCAGCCGGCGGATTGGTCGAGGCGATCGGC
>DASYES010000861.1:0-9697 GCA_036498885.1 Pseudonocardia sp. | reverse complement strand
GCGGGGGAAGGGCGGCGCAGCGCCAGCCTCGGCGCGCTCCTGCTCGGCGCGTACGACGACGACGGCGGGCTGCGCTACCTCGGCCACGTCGGCACCGGGTTCACGGAGGCGGCGCTGCAACACCTCCTGGGGGAGCTGCGCCCGCGGGAACGGCCCTCCAGCCCGTTCGACGAGGAGGTGCCGCGCAACGAGGCCCGTAAGGCCCGCTGGGTGCACCCTCAGCTCGTGGGCGAGGTGGTCTATCGGGTGCTCACGGCCGAGGGCAGGCTGCGCCACGCCGCATGGCGCGGCCTGCGCACCGACAAGACGCCGGAGGAAGCCCGCCTGCCCTGAACCGGGAGCGCGCGGTGAGGTGATGCGGCGGATGTCACCGGTCGTGCGAGGACCCCTGCTGGTCGGGCGCGAGCTGCCGTTGTGCGGCGAGCAGCGCGGGCGCCGTCACGAGCTCCAGCACGGTCAGCGCCCGGAAGAGCGGGTGCGGCGGTCCGCTGTGCCGGGCGGCGAGGACCCGGGCGACGCCACCCACGAACGTCGCGGCGGCAACCGCCCGCACCGCGGCCGGGTGCCGTTCGGGCGCAGCCGCGAGCCGCCACATGAGAACACCCGACCCGGCCCACCAGGTGGCGTAGAAGCGCAGCACGCTGTCGGCGCTGGGCGAGACGGTTCCGCCGTCGGGCACGGCCGCACTGCCACGGGCCACCACCCAAGTCCCGGTGGCGACCGCGAGCAGGCCGGACCCGCGCAGCACTGCCTGCACCGCACGCCGGGCCGTCGCCGGGGGGAGAGTGATCACCGCGCCACCCTGCCAGGCGAACCGATGGTTGGCGACGGGCTACGGACCTCACGTCGCGATCTCTCGACCGGACTCTCGACGTGCGCCCGCGGTGCACCGGGTACTCGCGGCCCTCGACCGCCCGGGCATCCGACCGGTCAGGCCCCGTCCTCCCGCTTCCAGTCGTTCGCGACGGCCATGTCGTGCTGGGCCCGGAGCATCTCGTCGTCGTCCGGGACGGCGTCGGCGTCGGGTGACCCGCTGTCTGCCGAAAGGTCGACGCGAGACGGCGGGTCGTCGTCGGCCGGGGGCTCCGGATCGACCCACTCCTCGCGGTTGGACCCGCCCGGACCGAGCTGTCCGGCCAGCTCCTCGGCCAGCGCGTCATCCTCCCTGGGGCTGTGCTTCGAGCTACCGCGTTCCATTTCCGTCCCTCCCGATCACTGGGATGTCCGCTTCCGCGCGGGCGGCCTTACGCCGCTGCTTGCGCCTGCGCATCCGGCTGACCAGCAGGTAGCTCAGCACGAGCGAGATCGCGGCAATGAGCGTCCGCTGGTCGCGGACCGCGGCGTCCACCGTAGGCGCCTTCTCCGCGAGCGCAGCCCTCGCCTGCGTGACCTGTTCCTGCACCCGGGCTGTGGTCTCCTCGCGCTTGGCGCGCACCCGGGAGGGGACGTCGACGCGGTGCGCGAGTTCCTCGACGGTGTCACCGAGCTCGGCGCGCAACGTGCCGAGGTCCTGGCGCAGCTCTTCGGGAGTGCGTGAAGCGCCGGATGTCGCCCGGTGCGGCGGGTCGGCGGAGTGTGGGCCCGTCATCGTTGCACCGCCTGCCTCACGGTCCGCACGTCCTGCTGGACGTTGTCGACGACGTCCTTGGGGACGGGCGGGGCGGCCTGGCGTAGCTCCTTGCGGCCGACGAGCGCGAGCACCGCGGCCACGATCAGCAGCACCACGCCGATCACCAACGCTGCCAGCCACAACGGCAGCACGATGTCCAGCGCAGCGATCGCGGCCGCGATGAGGGCACCGACGCCGTAGAGAGCCACCACCCCGCCGGCTCCCGCAAGGCCGGCGCCCGCACCGGCGCGCTTGCCTTTCTCGGTGAGCTCCGCGCGGGCGAGCTCCAGCTCGCCCCGCACCAGATCGGAGACCTGCGTCGACATCCGTTTGACGAGCTCGCTGGTCGAGGCGTCGGCAGGGTCGGCGGCGTGAGGGGCGCTCCGGGTTCCCTGCGCATGTCCGGATCCGCCCTCGCTGCCGCCCTGCCCAACAATCTGCGGGGTCATGCACCGGGCTACCCGCAGATCGAGCGGGCCTAACGCCCGTCAGCCGAACCCTGGGCAGCACCGCAGCGCTGTGTGTTCATCCGGACGCTCCGCCGTGATTCGGGCGTATCGGGCGCACCGCGGCCGCGGCGGCAGGCGAGTACGCCGAGTGGTCTCCTCTGCGCGTCGGGTGAGCGGGCGGGATTGCCGCGGCGACGATACGGTCAGCGTGTCAATTGTGCCGGCAGAACGGGCCAACCCCGCCGGGCGCTCCGCAGACGAACTGCGGGACGCGGGCGGAGCTGGAGAGCGAGGATCATGGATCAGGACGTCCCCGGGCACGTGGAGTTCGTGCACCGGAGCTGGCCTGCCGACCCGGACCAGCTCGTTCTGATCCGCCGTGAGCTGGGGAGCTGGCTTGCGCCGCTGGCGCTGACCGAGGACGAAGTGGCCGACGTCGTGCTCGCCGTCGACGAGGCGGCGGCCAACGCGGTGCGGCACGCCTACGGGCCCGAGGAGTCGGGCGCCGTTGAGCTGACCCTCTGGACCGAGCCGGGCACGCTCAGCATCGAGGTGGTCGACCACGGCAGCTGGCGCCCGCCCGTCGAGGAGCCCACACATGGCGGCCACGGCATCCCGCTGATGAGCAGGATGTCGGAGTCGGTTCTCATCCACTTCGACGGGCGCGGGAGCCGGGTGCTGCTTCGCCACCGCATCGCCGCAACGGAGGACCCCGCACGACAGGGGACAACAGGGCAGGCGGAGCCGGGCTCACCGAAGCACCAGCGGCCGGACGAAACCGAGCACGGCAATCCGTGAGGTCCGCAGGCGTGCGGGGTAACCCCTGTGCATGGCCAGCGAGGATCCAGGTCGCCGCAAGCGTTCCGACTACGAGCGCGGGCTGCCCGGATACCACGATCCGACCGCCGGGTACGGCGGTGCCGCGCCCGCGCGCAGCGCACTGACACTACGCGCGGTGCTCGCCACGTTCGGTGTCGCGTTCGCGGCGGGGGCGGCGTGGCTGGGCTTCGCCGCCGGGCTGCCCGTGCTGGGCTGGGTGATGGTGGTGATCGCCGTGATCGCCCTCGCCGACCTGGGTGTGGTGCTGTACCGCAAGCGCCGGGGCGAGCCCGGCTAGCACCGCCGTCCGGCGAGCAGCGTCTCGTCGAGACGCCGCAGCAGGTCCTCTGGCGAGTCGAACACGTCCTCGGCGCCGGCGGTGCACAGCTCCTCCACGGAGAACCCGCCGCTGCGCACGGCGTAGCCCGGCGCCCCGAGCGCCGCCGCTGCACGGAAGTCCCACACCGAGTCGCCCACCAGCACCCCCGCGGTTCCGTGCACCCCTCGCAGCGCGGCCTCCAGCAGGTCCGGCGCCGGTTTGGTGCGTCGCACGTCGGCGGAGGTGGTCCAGGCGTCGGCGAGCTCCTTGCCGTTGAAGAGACCGAGGTAGTGCTCGACGTGCTCCTGTTTGCCCGAACTGGCCAGGGCGATCCGGAAGCCGCGTTCGCGCACCTCGCGGAGCAGCGCTTCCACGCCCGCGAACGCCTGCACCTCCTCCAGCATCGGCGCGAACTCCTCCGCCCATGCGTCGCGCAGGTCGTCCCCGTGGCGGGACTCAACGTCGTCGTCGGTCACGGCGGCGACGAGCTGGTCGCCCCCCATGCCGATCGCCCGGTGCAGTCGCCACACCGGAACCGTGATCCCGTAGCGCCGGAATGCCCGGAACCACGCGATCGCGTGCTGGTAGTTCGTGTCGACGAGTGTGCCGTCCACATCGAACACGGCTGTGTCGAGGTCATGGTCGTGGGTCACGCGAGCCGAGTACCCGATGGGCGACGGAAGCACCGGCCGGGACGGCTCGCTTGTCGGTGGCGGTCAGGCGGTGGGGTGTGAGGTGAGGTAGCCGCCTATCCGCGTGAAGTACTCCGTGGCCGCGTGCTCCTGGCCGTCGTCGGTGCGGACGCGGCGGATCACGAGACCCGGGTTGCGGCCGCGGCGGGCGTCCGCCCCGGCCACCACCACCACGCCACCGGCGCCGTCACGGATGAAAATGCGTCCGGGCGTGCCGCCGTAGGGGGTGTCGGTGACGCCGGCGGCGAGCACCCGCAGCCTGGTCGAGCCGTGGAAGCAGTAGGCGTTGGGATAGGGGTCGACCTGCGCGCGTACCAGGTTGGCGATGTCCCGTGCAGGCCAGCTCCAGTCGATCCGGTTGTCCTCCTCGCTGCGCCGGTGGAAGTAGCTCGCTCTGCTGCGGTCCTGCGGCTCCCAGTCGGTGCGTCCCGAGGCCAGGAGTTCCAGCGCGTCCACGGTGATCGGCCCGAACATCGCCAGAGTGCGGTCGAACAGTTCGACGATCGTGTTCTCGTCGCCGACCGGGGTGGCGCGCTGCAGCACGATGTCGCCCGCGTCGAAGTCGCCGTCCATCATGTGGGCGGTGACCCCGACCTCGGGCTCCCCGTTGATCAGCGCCCAGTTGAGCGGCGCGTAGCCCGCGTAGGCGGGCAACAGGGCGTCGTGCACGTTGAGCGTGCCGAGCCGGGGTAGGGAGAAGACGGCGGGTGGCAGCCAGGTGCGCCAGTTCGAAACGACCATCACGTCCGCGTCAGCGGCGCGGATCCGCTTCGCCACCTCCTCGTCGTCGGCCCGGGTGCGCACCAGCACGGGGACGCCGTGCTTGGCCGCGAGCTCGGCCACCGAGTCGTTGAAGATCGTCTCGTACGGATTGTCGCTCTCCGGGTGTGTGACGGGCACGGGGACCTCGTGCCCGGCCGCCAGTACCGCGTCCAGCGTCCGATGACCCCACGTCATGTAGCCGAACACGACGACGCGCATGCAGCACTCCTCCCCGCCCGATGTGCGATCGAAAGGGAGGATAGCTGCTTGTTAGGATTGCCTGTCCAACGTAGCCGGGACCGGGATGATCACTCCGAACTGCAGGCGGATGCCCCCGTGCCGAGAGCCAGGTCCCCCACGACCCCGAGGGGATCGTGGTCGCGCGGGTCGGGCGTCGGCACCCACTGCCCGTCGACGCGTCCATACGTCCAGCGCGGGCCCTGGGTGACGAGCTGTCGGAGCGCCTCCACCAGCCGGTCCACGTGTTCCTCGGTGGTGCCGAGCCCAATGCTGGCGCGGACTGCCTCGCCGTTCTCCCCGGAGAGCCTGAGCAGCAGCGGGTGTGCGCAGAAGCGGCCGTCCCGGACGCCGATCCCGTGCTCGGCGGAGAGATACGCGGCCACCCGTCCCGACGGATGCTCTGCAGGAAGGGAGAAGCTCTGCACGGCGACGCGTTCGGTGCTGTCCGACCAGATCTGCAGCCTCCGCACCTCCGGCACGGTGTCGAGGCCCGCCGCGAGCCGGTCCGAGAGCGCCCGCTCGTGCGCGAGCGCCGCTCCGTCGAGCACCGGGGCGAGCGTGCGGCAGGCCTGCGCGAGCGCCGCCGCGCCGAGCACGTTCGGAGTGCCGCCCTCGTGCCGGTGCGGGGCGGAAGCCCAGGTCGTCTGGTCCACCTCGACCTGCCGCACGGCGCCACCACCGGCGAGGTGGGGGGTACCCACGTCGAGCCAGTCACGCCGGCCCACGATCGCGCCGGCGCCGTACGGGGCGTAGAGCTTGTGGCCGGACAGGGCCAGGTAGTCGATGTCGGTGGCGGCGAGGTCGATGCGGCGGTGCGGCGCGAGCTGGGCGGCGTCCACCACGACCCGGGCGCCCCACCGGTGGGCGATCTCGACGATCCGGGCCAGCGGCAGGACTTCGCCGGTGACGTTGGATGCCCCCGTCACCGCGAGCAGGGCCACCGGGGTCGCCGCCAGGGCGGACTCGAGGTCTGCGAGGGTCTCCTCCACCGTGTCAGCGGTCTGCAGCACCTCGTGGGGACCGGTCTGCCACGGCAGCAGGTTCGCGTGGTGCTCCACGTCCAGGCACAGGACGGTGCCCGGTACGCACTTGGCGAGCAGGTTCAGCGCATCGGTGGTGTTGCGGGTGAAAACCACCACGTCGTCCTCGGGCCGGGCGCCGACGAAGTCGGCGACCGCGGCGCGCGCGGCCTCCAGCAGTGCGGTGCTGACCTGGGAGGCGTAGCCCGCGCCGCGGTGCACCGACGCGTAGTAGGGCAACAGCTCAGCGACGTGGGCGGCCACGGAGCGCAGAGCAGGCGCGCTGGCGGCGAGATCGAGGTTGGCGTACGCCACGTTCCCACCCGTGACCAGCGGCACCCGCAGGTCGTGGCCCACCACCGGGGGGAGCTCGCGTGACGTGGCGGACGAGACATCGGATCGAGCAAGAACGAGCGACAACACGGTCTCCTCATGAGGGGACCCGGCGACGCAGGCGGGTCCGCGCTTGCCACCGGACACCCCGCCCGGCGGCCTGGTCGTCACCCGGAGCACCCCACCGCGGAGGAGGGTTGCCGGCCAGCTAGCCGGGGCTTGGCGCTGGCGCTCATGACCTGGCGCTGACGCTACGTCGGCATTCGATCGATCGTCAAGCGGTCGTTGCCGCCACCACAGGAGGGTGGCGGCAACGGGGACGCGGCCCGCTACACCTGCGTCGGGCGCGAAGAACCGGGATCGAGACGATCGTCCGGATTGTTCGCGAGGACCTTC
The DNA here is from genome assembly GCA_036498885.1 of Pseudonocardia sp. Taxonomy (GTDB): domain Bacteria; phylum Actinomycetota; class Actinomycetes; order Mycobacteriales; family Pseudonocardiaceae; genus Pseudonocardia. The sequence goes on along the minus strand of DASYES010000861.1, from coordinate 3,059 downwards.
GCCGCCTCGTCGCGCAGCGACTCCCACAACGCGTCGACGTGCGAGGACTCCGTGAGCAGTGAGCCGATGGCGACCCGGATGACATAGCGCCCGCCGACCGTGGTGTGGGTGACGAACGCGCTGCCCGAGGCGTTGATGCGCTCGAGCACGGTGCGGGTGGCGCGATCGTCCGCGTCCGGCCCGTCGTTCGTGACGACGCGCAGGCACACCAGTGCCAGCGACGGCTCGACCGCGAGCTCGAACGCGGGGTCCTCGCGCACCCGGCCGGCGAGCTTCTCGGCGAGCACGAGGTGCGAGCGGATGTGCGCCCGCAGTCCGGACAACCCGTGACCGTGCACGACCGCCCACAGCTTCAGCGCTCGGAAGCGGCGACCGAGCGGCACCTGCCAGTCGCGGTAGTCCACGACGAAGCCCGACTCCGAGGCGGCGTTGCGCAGGAATTCGGGAGTGATCGAGAGCGCGGCCGGGAGTGCGGTGGCGTCCCGCACCCAGAGCAGTGACGCGTCGAACGCCGTGAGCAGCCATTTGTGGGCGTTCGTGCAGAACGAGTCGACGAGTTCGACGCCGTCGAGCAGGTGGCGGAGCTCGGGACACAGCGCCGCTACCCCCGCCCACGCGGCGTCGACGTGCACCCAGGCTCCGTGCTCGGCCGCCGCATGGGCGATCTCGCGAACCGGGTCGATCGCGCCGGTTCCCGTCGTGCCGATGGTGGCGCAGACCAGAACCGGCCGGAGTCCGGCCTCGGAGTCGGCCCGTAGTGCGGCGGCCAGTGCGCCGGGCGACATCGCGAGCGAGCCCGGCGACGGCTCGATGATCCGCAGCGCGTGTTTCCCCAGCCCGGCGACCCGCACGGCCTTCGCGAGCGCGGAGTGCGTCTCGGCGGTGGTGTAGACGCGCTCGGTGCCGTCGACGCCGCGTTCCCGCCAGTCCGGGTTGCTGCGGTGCAGGGCCGCGAGCAGCGCCACCAGCGCGGCCGAGGACGCGGAGTCCTGGATCGACCCGCCCCCACCGCCTGCGAAGGTGAAGGAAGGGTCCAGCCCGAGCGCGGCCGCCATGGCGTCGAGCAGTACCTGCTCCACCTCGGTGGCTGCGGGCGAGGTGGCCCAGAGCATCCCCTGCACGCCGAGGCCGGTGGAGAGCATGTCGCCGAGCAGCGAGTGCAGCGAGGCGTTGGCCGGGAAGTAGCCGAAGAATCCGGGGTGCTGCCAGTGGGTGGTGGCCGGAACCACCACCCGGTCGATCTCGTCGAGCAGGCTCGAGAGCGGCTGCGGCTCCTCGGGCAGGCCAGCGGACAGCAGCGTGGGCGTCAGCTGCTCACGCACCCACCCCGGCTGGACGTCGGGCAGCACGGGCCGGTCGGCGACGCCGGCGCGGTAGTCCGCGATCCAGTCGACAACGGCGTGACCGAGCCTGCGGAACTCCTCAGGGTCGACGTCGGGCATCAGAACCTCTCGCTCATCCAGTTGGTGACCAGGGCGAGCACCTCGGGGTCGATCGTCGTATCGATCGTCGGGTACTCGGTGATGGCGCCCGTGGTGGCCGGCTGCATCAGGTGGTTGAGCTCGGAGAAGGTGCGGATCGTCACGTCCGGTTTGCCGGCGAGCAGTGTGCGCAGCGCGGGTTCGCTCTGGGTCGGTGGCACCTGGAGGTCCTTTGCGCCGTAGATGGCGAGCACCGGCACCTGCAGCGCCCGCAGGGCCGGCGCGGGGTCGTACGTGAGGATGGCGCGGTACGCGGGCGTCGCCGGCAGCTGGGCCTCGAGCTCCTCGGCGCTCGGACGCTGATCCTCGGGCAGCGCGGAGGTCTGCTGGGCGATGCGGTCGCGGGAGAGCTGCCGGGCGGCGTCGTAGTCCTCCGCCCGCAACAGCCCACTGAGATTGCGCACGTAGTCGATCTGCGCCTGGACCTGCTCCGGGGGCGCGCCCGCCTGCTGGAAGAGCAACCGGTTCTGCAGGACGAGCACCTCCTCCCCGGTGACGGCCGGGGCAGCCATGAGCACGACGAACGCTACCCCGCCCGCGCCGGCCCGCTGGGCGACGAGCGGCGCGAGGTACCCGCCCTCGCTGTGGCCGAACAGCCCGATCTTCGCGGGGTCGATCTCGGCGCGGCCCTTCAGGAACGTGAGCCCGGCCAGAACGTCGCCGGTGAGGTCGTCGTAGCTCGCCTGCTGGAGATCGCCGCCCGAGCCACCGACGCCGCGGTCGTCCACCCGCAGCACGGCGTAGCCGGCGCGGGTGATCGTGTCGGCGAGCACCAGGAACGGCTTGTGCCCCGCGATGGTCTCGTCGCGGTCCTGCGCGCCGCTGCCGGTGATCAGCATGACCGCGGGGAACGGTCCGTCCCCCTCGGGAAGGGTCAGCGTCCCCGCCATGGTCAGCGGACCGCTCGGGTACGTCACGTCCTCGCTGCGGTAGGGGAAGGGCGGCTGCGGCTCCTGCGGTCGTCCGACGTCGGGCAGCGCACCGGCGGTCAGCGTGAACGGGGCGGTCTGCCCGCCCTGGCTGTAGCTCCCGGCGATCGTGCCGTCCTGGTTCAAGGTGCCGTCGAAGGTGGCGCCGCCCGGGACGTCCGGCAGGTGGAACGTGACGGCGCTGCCGTCGAGGCGCACGTCCTTCAACGCGAGCGCCCGCAACCCCTGGGCCGGGAGGTCGAAGGTGCCGGTCGTGCCGGCGATGCGCACGCCGATCTGCAGCGGGTTGCCCGGGGTGTTGATGCTGCCGTGCCAGTCGCCGCTGAGATCCCGCGGTGTGTCAACTCCCGGTCCGGAACACGCGCTGAGCAGCAGCAGCGCGATGAGCCCGAAGATCGTCCGTCGCATTGGCACACCGTAGTGAGTCGGTTTTGGGGCGCTTGACCGGCGCGGAGGTGTCGTTCGCGCCGTGCGCGTGCCTCGGCCGGAAGGTCGGTAGTGACCGTTCTCACCCCGGTTCGATGCAGCGTGAGGGGCTGTGACGGACGATGGTCGTCGGGTGACCACGGAGGTGCGCCCCGATGTGGGGGAGCGCGGGAGGCTGCGGCTGCTGCAGCTGGCCGCCCTGACCAGTACCTGCGACCGCTTC
>DASYES010000860.1:0-7525 GCA_036498885.1 Pseudonocardia sp. | reverse complement strand
CCTACGCCGGCATTACCCGGACAGGTTCTGCGGTCGGCGACGTCGAACAGCCGCCCTCTCAGCCCGTTTCACCACGAGCTCCCGCGTGTCATCTCCAGTTGTGCTCACCGGCCGAGCGGCCGGGAGATCAGGGGGTGGGCTCCTCCCACCAGTGACGGATGGCCCAGAGCGGCGACACCGGCCCGTGGCCCGCACCGAGCGGGTAGGAGTTGCGCACGGCCTCCACGATGTAGCGCTTGGCGAGCACGACGGCCTCCGGTACCGCCAACCCGCGGGCGAGCCCGGACGTGATGGCGGCCGCCATGCTGTCGCCGCCGCCGTGGGTGTTGCCGGTGTCGAAGCGGGGGCCGGGCAGCTCGGTGAAGGAGTGGCCGTCGTAGAGCAGGTCGACGCAGCCGTCGGTGTCCTCGCTCAGGTGCCCGCCCTTGACCAGCACGTACCGCGGACCGAGGCCGTGCAGCATCTTCGCCGCCTCGTACTGGGCGGTGCGGTCGTGCACGTCGATGCCGATCAGGAGGCGCACCTCGTCGAGGTTCGGGGTGATGACGGTGGCGCGCGGGAACAGCAGCGTGCGGAACGCGTCCAGGGCTTCGTCGGCCAGCAGCTGGTCGCCGTGCATCGACGCCGCGACGGGGTCGATCACGAGCGGTACGGAGCCGTTGCCACCGATCCCGACCCGGTCGCACGCCCCGGCGATCGCCTCGATGATCGGACGGCTGGCGAGCATGCCGGTCTTCGCGGCGTCGAGCCCGATGTCGGTCGCCACCGTCTCGATCTGGGCGGCCACCACCTCCGGCGGGATGGTGTGGACGCCGGTGACGCCCACGGAGTTCTGCACCGTGACCGCTGTGACCGCCACACACCCGTGCACCCCGCACGCCGCGAACGCGCGGAGGTCGGCCGGGATGCCCGCGCCCCCACCGGAGTCGGTGCCCGCGATCGTGATCACCCTCGGCGGCGTGACGCCCACCGTCGGCTCTCCCATGTCGCCTCCCTACGCCGGCATTACCCGGACAGGTTCCGTCGGTCGGCGGCGCCAGCCGCCCTCTCAGCCCGCTTGCTGCGAGCTCCCGTGTCGCCCCGACCGTAACCTGGAAAGCATCTGGTGCGCCAGAGATCACGGAATGGCCGGGGGGCCGACGCGGTTTGGAGCTGACATGCCTCTGAAAGGTGAGTTCGAAATCAGCCCGGTCGACTGGGTCCGGGACATGACCAAAGAGATTCTTGACAACGGCACGACCGACGGGCAGAAGATCGCGGATCGGCCCGTCGTCCTGGTGACCGTCCGCGGCGCGAAGACCGGCAAGCTGCGCAAGGTGCCGCTGATGCGCGTGGAGAACGACGGGCGGTATGCGATCGTCGCGTCGCTCGGCGGGGCCCCGAAGCACCCCGTCTGGTACTACAACGTGAAGGGCGACCCGCACGTCGACCTGCAGGACGGCGCCGTCACCAAGGACTACACGGCGCGTGAGGTCTTCGGCGACGAGAAGGCCGAGTGGTGGGAGCGCTCCGTGGCCGCCTACCCGCCCTACGCGGACTACCAGAAGAAGACCGACCGGGAGATCCCCGTCTTCGTGCTCGACCCGATCGAGGACTGAACTGCGGCGCCCCGGCGCCACGGGCATGGGCGCCGGGGGCAGCGCAGGACATCCCCGACGTCCATGGATGCCGTCTTCGATCGAATCGGCGAGGCCTACGAACAGGCCTTCAGCGACCGGGAGGCACAGCCCGGGCTCGGGCGCGCCCTCGTCGCCGGGCTGCCGTCCCGGGCTCGCGTACTCGACCATGGGTGCGGCGCCGGTCTCCCCACCGCCGGGCAGCTCACCGATGCGGGGCCAGAGGTTCTCGGCGTGGACGAGTCGGAGCGGATGCTGCGGCTCGCCCGGGAGCGGGTGCCGGCAGCCCGGTTCGAACAGCGCGACCTGCCGACCTCGACCCCGCCCTCGGCACGTTCGACGCCATCACCTCGTTCTTCGCACTGCTGATGCTGTCGCGCGCCGACATCCCCGAGGTGCTCACCGGCCTCGCCGCCCGCATGCGCGAGGGCGGCCTGCTGGCTCTCGGGATGGTCGCGGGCGACCTCGACGCCGTCGAGATCGAGTTCCCCGGCGTGCCGATCGCCGTCAGCGCCTACCCCACTCCCGAATTGTCGGCAGTCGTCGTGGCTGCCGGCTTCGAGGTGCTGCAGTGCGACGAGGTGCGGGTTGCGGGGGCGGGAAGCACCGAGACCCAGCAGTTCCTGCTGGCGCGGCGACGGTGACCGTCGGAACCGCGTGCCACACTCTTACGCGACGTGAGAGGAGGTCCCGTGACAATCCAGCCAGTGGCTCCACCCCACCTGCTGACCGTGGCCGAGTACCTCGAGATCGGAGAGATCGAACTCGGTTACAGCGAGCTCGTGGAAGGCCGGTTGCTGATGACCCCGAGCCCAGCGCCCGACCACAACAGGGCTGGATTCCGCATGGCTGTCGAACTCGAGCGCCAGTTGCCGCCCGGACTCGAGGTCATCCCGGACATGGACGTCGACCTCGAACTCGCGCCTGCCGAGGCCCCCGGCACCGTCCGCCGGCCCGATCTGATCGTCTTACCCCTGGAGGCCCGCAAGCGGGTGCGGGCCGAGGGCGGAATCATCCGGGCGTCCGAGGTGCTCGTCGTGATGGAAGTGCTGTCCCCCGGATCGCGGCGCACCGATCATGTCCACAAACGCGGCGAGTACGCGGACGCGGGGATCCCGCACTACTGGATCATCGACACCACCGAACCAGTCTCCCTTCTCGCCTGCCACCTCGCGGGCGAGTTCGGATACGCCGACGGCGGCTCGGTGACCGGCACGTTCTCGGCCACCGAGCCGTTCCCCGTCGAGATCGACCTCGGCGCGCTTCTCTAGCCTCACGCCTCCTGCAGCGCGCGGATCGGTGGCACCCGGCCCGCGCGAACCGCCGGCACGGTCGCGGCCAGCGCCGCCACCACCACGACCCCCACGACGAGCGCCGCCAGCGATGGGACGGGCAAGGCCGGCGGCCCGCCGACGAGGTTGAGCACCTTCTCGCCGAGCGCCCCGTAGACCGAGCCGATCACAGCCCCGATCACGGCGGCGCCCGCCCCGCTCAGCGCCGCCTCCCAGGCCACCATCGACCGGACGCCGCGCCGGGACAGCCCGACCGCACGCAGCAGCCCCGTCTCCCGCGTCCGCTCGGTCACCGACAGCATCAGGGTGACGCCCACTCCCACCACGGCGACGAGCGCGGTCATCCCGACGAGCCCGAAGCCGATCAACTGCGCCGTCCCGAGCACGGAGTCCAGCTGGGCCCGTGCGTCTCCCGCGTACTGCACCAGCACCCCTTGCGTGCCACCCACACCCTGCTCGACCGCCGTGCGGGCCACGTCCTCGGACACGCCGGCTGCCGGGTCCACGAAGACCGTGGCCCCGTCGGCTCGGACGGCGAGCCGGGGATCGGTGGTCAGCCGGGCGGCCAGCGACGCGGCGCTCCCGGCATCCGCGGCGCTGACCACGACATCGGCCGGGAACTGTTCCGCAATGTTCTGCTCGGCCCCCGACCGCGTGGTCTGGATGCCGACCAGCAGGGCCGATGTCAGGCCGACACCGAGTGCCAGCACCGAGATCGTCGCGGCGGTGCGCCGCGGCACCTGAGCGGCGTTGGCCACCGCGAGCCGGGCCGCGGCGCCGCCGAGCGCGGCGACCGGCCACCCGGCCACGGCCACCAGGCCCCGCACCAGCACGGGACCGGCGACCGCGAGGGCAGCGAACGCGACCATCCCGGAGAACGCCACGACGACCAAGGCGAGAGAGCCGTCGCCCGGCATGGCGAGTGCGACTCCCGCGAGCCCACCGGCCACGGCCGCAAGCACCACGGCGACCGCAATCCGGCGTCCGGCCCGAGGGACACCGGCGTCCGCCGCGTCGGCCATGCCCAGCGCGGCCACAGGCGGGATCCGCGCCGCCGCCAGCGCGGGTGCCAGCCCGGCCAGCACCGTCGCCAGTACGGCCACCACGAGCACACCGCCGAGCCCCGGCCACCACACCACCAGGTCCGGAACACCCTGCGCGCCGGACGCCCGCATCGCCGCGAGCAGCCCGTAGCCCCCGAGGAGCGCGACGCCCAGACCCAGCACACCGGCCACCAGGCCCGTGACGACCGCCTCGACGAGCACTGCCCGCACCACCTGTCCGCGCCTAGCTCCCACGCACCGCAGCAGGGCCATCTGCGTGCGCCGTTGGGTGAGCACGATCCGGAAGGTCGACGCGACGACCACGGCCCCCGCGACGACCGCCAGGCCCGCGAACACCCCGACCCCCACGAGCACGGCCGTCACCGAAGCCGACGAGTCCTCGACCTCGGCCGCCCGCTGCTGCGTGCCGGTCCGCACCGCGTCGGGCACGCCGAGGGCAGCCGCGATGCGGCCGGACAATGCCGCTTCGTCCGCCCCTGGTGCCGCCGCCACGTCCACCTGGTCGAGCGAGCCGCCGAGCCCCGCCACCGAGTCGGGCGTGGCGACGAGGGTGTTGATGAGCTCGCTGTCCGACAGCGGCACCACGCCGGTCACCGTGACGGTTCGCGGCGCCGCGTCGCTCGCGTCCACTGTGACCGTGCGCCCCGGCGCGAGACCGGTGCGTGCGGCCGTGGTCTCGCCCACCGCGACCTCGTCCGGATTCGTGGGAAGCCTGCCCTGCAGGAGAGGTCCGGTCAGCCGGGTGAGGGGGCCGTCCATCGGATCCGACACGAGGTTCCAGGTCGTGGCCGAACCGGCGCCGCTCACCGTCGGGTAGGTCGCCCAGACGCCGACGGCGTCCGCGACACCGTCCACCGCGGCCACCCGGGCAACGAGGTCCGCGCCGCGGGCGTCCTCGGGCATGTGCTGTGGCAGTACGACGGCCGCGGTGGTCTGGGGCGTCGTCACGACGGTCGCCGCGAGGTACGCGCGCAGCGTCTCACCGAGCAGGAACGTGCCGGCGGCGAAGACCGTGGCGACCGTGATCGCGAGCCCGGTGAGCACCAGCCGCCCCGGCCGGCGACGGGTCTCGGCGAGCAGCGTCCCCGCGACGACGGCCATCACACACCCGCCCGGGGACCGGAGAGCGCGGACAGCGCGGAGAGGACGGACTCCGGGCGCGGGTCGGGGAGCCGGCCTGCGACGGTGCCGTCCCGGAGCAGGACCACCTCGTCGGCGAACGAGGCCGCCACAGGGTCGTGCGTCACCATCACGACGGTCTGGCCGAGATCGCGCACCGAGGTGCGCAGCAGGTGCAGCAGCTCGTGGCCACTGGCGGTGTCCAGGTTGCCGGTCGGCTCGTCGGCGAAGACGACCTCGGGCCTGCCCAGCAGCGCCCTCGCCACCGCCACCCGTTGCTGCTGCCCACCGGAGAGCTGGGTGGGGCGGTGCGTGAGGCGGTCTGCGATACCGAGCAGGCCGACGAGGTGGTCGCGCCACGCCCGGTCGGGACGACGGCCCGCGAGCCGCGCGGGAAGGTCGATGTTCTGTTCGGCGGTCAGCTGAGGCAGCAGGTTGAAGGCCTGGAACACGAACCCGATCCGGTCCCGGCGCAAGGCCGTCAGCTGAGCGTCGCTGCAGGTGCCGAGATCGGTGTCCCCGAGCAGGACATGCCCGGACGTGGCGGTGTCCAGCCCCGCGAGCAGGTGCATCAGCGTGGACTTGCCGGACCCGGACGGCCCCATGATCGCGGTGAAGCGCGCGGCGGGCACGGTCAGGTCCACGCCGTCCAGTGCACGGACGGCAGCGTCGCCGCGGCCGTGCACCTTCACGAGGCCGATCGCACGAGCCGCGGGGCGCAGGTGGCGGGACGCGACCGGGGCCGGGCGGCCCGTCGCGGGCGTCGACGGGTTGTTCACCGCTGTCCCCCCGGGGTGCCGAGGCTCTCCAGCAGCGGCAGCGCCGCCATCAACGCGAGGACGAGGAGGCCTGCCGTCCACGCCGCGGTGCCCAGCACCGCACCGATCAGGTCCGTCATGGTCGTAACGATCTCGGCGGACGGGCACTGCGCACCTCGTCCGGAGGATGGAACCGGACGGGACGGGCTCGTACTTCCGGCCGAGGGGACGGCGCGCCCGTGCGCAATAGGCTCGCTGCATGATCCGCCTGCTCCGCTGGTTCCGGCGGAACGCCGGGCTCATCGCCGAGGTCGCCGCCTACGTGGCGTGGCTCCTGCCCGATTCGACCCTCGCCTACACCACCGGCAACGTCGTCACCATCATCGCGAGCCTGGTCATACCCGGTATCGTCCTGCTGCGCAGGCGACCGGGTGTGGACATCGTCCGCATCGCGGTGTTCGCCGTGGCTGCCTCGCTCGCGATCTCGGGCTTGTCCACGACCCCGTTGGTGGCCGGGTGGGGCTTCGGACCCGGACCCACCTTCTCGTTCTCCTTCACGGAGCTACTCGCGCTCGCCATCATCGTGGTCGCCGTTCTGCGCAGATGCGAGCTGCGCCCGGCCCTCGTGCTCACCGCGGCCGCCGCAGTGGCGATCGTCGCGTCGCCGCTCACCCGCTTCGACGGCAGCGAAGCTCGCGCGCTGAGCCTGCCGTGCGCGCTCGGATGGGGTGGGGCCGTCGCCGTCGGGCTGGTACTGCGGGAGGTCGAGACGCGCCGCCGTGCCGCACTCGCGGACGTCCGGTCGGCCGAGCGGATGGAGCTCGCCCGTGAGCTGCACGACGTGGTGGCTCACCACGTCACCGGCATCGTCGTCGCCGCGCAGGCCGCCGCGGTGGTGGCCCGCCGCTCGCCCGACGACGTCGACCGGGCTCTCGCCGCGATCGAGACGGCCGGCACGGACGCGCTGGCCGCGATGCGCCGGATGGTCGGGGTGCTGCGCGGTCAGGACACCGACGCCATGCGCACCCCGGGTGCGGAGCTGCGCGAGGTCCGCACCCTCGTCGACCGGTTCGACCCCGAGTCCCGGCTCGTCCGGCTGATCACCGCGCCCGGGCTGGAGCACGCCGTGCTTCCGGCCGGGGTCGCCGCAACCGGGTACCGGGTGGTGCAGGAGGCTCTGACCAACGTCCGCAGACATGCTCCGGACGCGACCGAGGTGGAGGTGGACGTCCGGATGCGTGAGGAGGCTCTGCTGGTGTCGGTGCGCAACGACGGGGTGCCCGCGGTCGGGGTGGGGCCCCGCGCCGGGTCGGGCGGCTTCGGGCTGGCCGGCATGGCCGAGCGGGTCGGAGCGCTCGACGGGACGCTGACCGCGGGACCGACGGCGCCCGGCGTCTGGACGGTCTCGGCCCGGCTGCCGCTGCGGGGCGCCCGGTGATCCGGGTCGTGCTCGCCGACGACCAGGAGATGGTGCGCACCGGCTTCCGGCTGATCCTGTCCGCAGAGGACGGCGTCGAGGTGGTCGGCGAGGCCGGCACCGGCGTGGACGCCGTCGCGCACACCCGCGCACTGCGGCCGGACGTGGTGCTGATGGACATCCGCATGCCGGAGCTGGACGGGCTCGAGGCCACCCGCGCGCTGATGAGCGACCCCACGCCGCCGCGGATCGTCGTCGT
>DASYES010000859.1:0-3131 GCA_036498885.1 Pseudonocardia sp. | reverse complement strand
AGAACAGCACAACCTTCACGAAGCGTCCCCCCGCTTGTCCCCGTCGGTCCAACTGCAGGACCCCCAAGCCCCGCTGCCTACCCCATCGTGACGGTTCGAGCGTGTGTTAGCGATGATTTTCGCCGTAACGACGGGATGGCGAAGAACACCCCAACTTGCGGCCTGTGCCCGAACTCAGCCGGTGGTGCCGAAGCGCAGGATGCTCCGCGAGCGGTACACCTCGCCGGGGCGCAGCACGGTGGACGGGAAGTCGGGTCGGTTCGGGGAATCGGGGAAGGCCTGCGGCTCCAGGCAGAACGCATCGCCCTGGCGGGCTGCGCTGCCGTCTCCGAGCACGAGCGTGCCGTCCAGCATGTTGCCCGTGTAGAACTGCACGCCGGCCTGGTCGGTGCGCAGCTGCAGCGTCCGCCCGCTGCGTGGCTCGACCACGAAGGCGGCGGAGCGCATGGCACCGCCCGGCCCGTCGATCACGAAGGTGTGGTCGTAGCCGCGAGCAGCTCGCAGCTGCGGATGTCCCTCGCGCAGCCGCGCCCCGATCCGCTGCGGAGTGCGCAGATCGAAAGGCGTGTCGGCCACGGCCACGGGCGGGCCGGACGGGATGAGGTGCTCGTCCACCGGCAGGAACTGCCAGGCGGTCAGCGACACCTCGTGGTCCTCGACGCTGCCGCCCCCGGCGAGGTTCCAGTAGGTGTGGTTGGTCAGGTTGACCACGGTGGGGGCGTCGGTGACGGCTTCGTGCTCGATCCGCAGCTGCGCGCCGTCGACCGCGTAGGTGACGCTCACCTGCAGCGTTCCGGGGAAGCCGTTCTCCCCGTCGGGACTGTGCCGGTGCAGCGTCACCGACTCGGCGCTGGGCTCGTCCTGTTCCCACGTGGCGTGCTCGAACGCCGCTGGCCCGCCGTGCAGCGCGGCGCCGGGCTCGTTCTGCGGAATCCGGTGGTCGGTGCCGTCCAGGGTGAACCGTCCGCCGGCGATCCGGTTGGCGAAGCGGCCCACGCAAGCCCCGAGGTAGTCGCGGTCGCGCCGGTAGGCGTCCTGGTCGGCGAGCCCGAGCGCGATGTCTCCCCAGCGGCCCTCGCGGTCGGGCGTGCGGACCGCCACGATTCGTGCTCCGTGGGCGATCACGCCCACCTCGAGGGTGTCGCTACGCAACCAGGTGACGTTCATGAGCCGTCATGCTGCCGCACCCGGGTCGTGGCGAGCGGCGGACGCCACGGAGTGCCACCCTTCCCACATGAGCGATCAGCAATGGTTCTATTGCCTCAAGCACGGCACCGTCGAGCCGCCGGAGGGCTGCCGGGCCGCGGATCGGCTCGGCCCCTATCCCGACCGGGAGACGGCGGCGCGGGCGCTCGAGATCGCGCGCGAGCGCACCGCAGCCGAGGACGAAGCCGACCGCGAGTGGGACGACCGCGGTTCCAACCGCGACCCCGGCCGCTGATCAGCGCGTGCGGCGCACCGCCATCGCCGTGTCGACGGCCCCGAGGCGTGGCCGGCCTTGGTCATCACGCCTTGCGGGCAGGGCGGCGCCGCAGCCGCACGGCGAACCCGATCCAGGAGACCAGCACGACGCTCGCCACGAGCAGTTGCGCCTCGACGAGGTGGTCGGCGGGGTAGATCACGCCGGTCAGGTAGGTACCGATGAAGCCGTGCGGTAGGCCCTCCTCACCCGCGTGGCGGCGGGCGCTGTCCTCCCACGCGGTGAGTGGGCAGTCCATGCCGACGGTGGCGCTGAGCAGGCCCCAGCCTGCTGCCGCCACGTGCGGGACGATCAGTCCCGGTCTGCGCCAGGCGAGGAACCCGCCCAGCGCGACGTACAGCAGGAACACGAAGTGCACCAGCATCACCATGTCGGCGGCCACGGCGTAGGCCATACGTCGAGGATCGTGGTCAGCAGCTCGGCCGGCAACCGCGCCCGAAGAGCCCGTCGAGCAGGGCCGCGCTGACGTCCTCGGCGACCTTCGCCTCGTAGGCGCGCCCGCCGGTGGCCTCCGCGATCCGGCTCAGCGCATCGTTGTCGACGTCCGGACCCAGCCCGATCGCGATCACCGGAACCGGCCGGTCGGGCTTGGCCTCGGCCCGCAACGCCTGCAGCGCGGTGGGCTGGTCGACCCCGTCGTTCGCCTCGTCCGTCCCGTCGGTGACGAGGAGGACCGTGTTCGGGCGCCCGGGGTCGTACGTGTCGCGGACGGCCCTGGTGGCCGCGAGCGCCGTGGCGTAGAGCGATCCCTCTCCGCCGAGCCGATCGGGCACCGCCTCGACCGCGACGGTGAGCGCGGTGCGCCGGGTCGGCTCGCCTGCGGCCGGCTCGGTCAGCGGGCCCAGTGGGACGAGCTCCTGAAACGGCTTCGCCTGCGGGCGACGCGACGGGAACGTCCAGAGTCCGGCGGATGCGGAGTCGGGCAGGAGCGAGAAGCCCGTCTGCACCGCCGCCGCGGTGAGCGCTACGCGGTTGCTCCTCCCCAGCGGCTGAGCCATCGAGTCGGATACGTCGATGACCGTCAGAAGCCGGCTCGGCGTGGTGAGCAGGCCCCAGAGCCGCAGCGTCTCGCGAGCGATCGGCCGCGGAGGAGGCGCAGCGGCCGCCGCCTGGAGGGCGAGCCGCGCGGTCTCCCCGGTGCCGGGCAACCGGCTGCCGTCCGGTTCGCGCAGCCCCGCGGCGGCGAACGCGGCTCGCGCCGCCGGACCGTGCAGGTGGTCCTCGATGGCGTCGATCGTCTCGCCGAGCGCGGGGTCGAGGCCCGCGGGCCGGCCGGCGCGGATGCGCACGAACGGGAAGTCCAGGGCAGCGGCCCCTTCCCGCAGCGCGAGGGACCTGACCGGTGCGCCGCCGCTCCCAGCAGCCCGCTCGCGGTCGTGACGCACCACGGCCTGCTCGGACGCGAGGAACGCCCGGGCCGTGACCCCGTCGCGCTGCACGGCGTCGAAGCCTGCCGCCACCGAGGGCGGCGCGTCGCGGGAGAGGGAGAGCACCGCGGAGACGAACGCCGGACGCGGTCTGCCGCCGTCGTCACCGATAGCGATGTGCAGGGCGGTGAGTGCTGCGAGTCCGGCGTGTTCGGTAGCGGGGTCGGGCAGGGCGGGAGGCTTGGCATGGGTCAGGAGCGTGTTCCACGACACGGGCCTCGCGG
>DASYES010000858.1:0-14493 GCA_036498885.1 Pseudonocardia sp. | reverse complement strand
CGCCGTCCGTGCCGACCAGCCGCGCCGGCACCTCCGCGAAGTCCAGACGAGCCAGCCGGGACGTCTGATCGAGGGTGGGCAACGCCGTGCGCGTGAGGCCCGGCGCCTCGGCGTCGACGGCGAACAGCGATGGTCCCGCGGCGGTGCGGGCCGCCGCGAGAACCAGCCCGGGCAGGTGCCCGTCCGGCACCTGATCGACGCTGCCACGCAGCACCCAGCCGTCTCCCGCCTGCTCGGCCGACAACGTGGGTGCCTCGGGGTCCCACCCGCCGCCCTCGCCCGCGGCGGCGAGGGTGGCGATCGTCGACCCGTCGGCGATCCCCGGCAGCAACTCCTCGGCCGCTGCAGGGTCGGCGGCGTCCAGAACGGCGTGCGCTGCCAGTACCACCGTGCTGGAGAACGGCCCGGGCAGCAGCGCGCGGCCCAGCTCCTCCTGCACGACGGCCAGCTCGACGAACCCGTAGCCGCTCCCCCCGAACTTCTCCGGGAGGGCGAGGCCCTGCAGGCCGAGCTGCTCGGCCATCTGCCGCCAGACGGCCGGGTCGTAGCCGACCGGCCCGTCCATCAACGCGCGCACCGCCGTGATCGGCGACTTCTCGGCGAGGAAACGCCGCACCGACGCCCGCAGCTGCTCCTGCTCGGGGGTGAACATCAGGTCCATGGCCGTTACCGCCCGTTCCCGGTGACGGCGGGCTTGAACGCGCGTTCGACGATCTCAGCCAATCGGTCGGGCTCCCACGGGCCGTCCGAGACGATGTGCCGGACGGGCGCGGGCTTGTTGTACAAGTGCACCTCGTACCCGCGCGCGCCGACGACCTGCCCGGTGAGCCAGTCGGACGCCTCGCTCGCGATGTACGCGACGATCGGGGCGATGTTGTCGGGCGAGCGCTCGTCGTTGTCGCGAACGGCGCCGGACTGCCGTTCGCTGGGGATCGACTCGGTCATCCTGGTGGCGGCACCGGGCGAGATCGCGTTGGCGGTGACGCCGTAGCGGCCCAGTGCGTTGGCGCAGGAGTAGGTGAGGCCGACGATGCCCATCTTCGCCGCGGCATAGTTCGGCTGTCCCGGGGCGCCGTGCAACCCGGAGACCGACGTGAAGTTGATCAACCGGAAGTGACCGTCGGGATTGCGCTGGTCGCGCCAGTACGCGGCCGCGGGCTTCGTGGTGTTGTAGTGGCCCTTGAGGTGGACGCGGATGACGTCGTCCCACTCCTTCTCGCTGAGGTTGAAGATCATCCGGTCGCGCAGGATGCCGGCCACGTTCACCAGCACGTCGAGCTTCCCGAACTCCTCGATCGCGGTACGGACGAGCCCTTCGGCCTGGTCCGGGTCGGAGACGTCACCGCCGTCGGCGATCGCGGTGCCTCCGGCCTCCGTGATCTCCCGGACGACCTCGGCGGCGGGGCCCTTGTCCGCCCCCGAGCCGTCCAGCTCGACGCCGAGGTCGTTCACCACCACCGACGCGCCCTGCGCGGCGAGCAGCCGGGCGATCCCGGCGCCGATCCCGCGCCCGGCCCCGGTGACGACCGCGACCCGCCCCGATAGCCCCCTCGTGGCAGCCGTCATGCCCCCGCTCCCTTCAACTCGGCCGGGCGCGGCTCCCTCGGGAGCCCGAGCGCGCGTTCGGCGATGATGTTGCGCTGGATCTCGCTCGTGCCGGAGTAGATCGTTCCGGCCCGGCTCGCGAGGAAGACCTGCTGCCAGTGCGAGAGCCGGTAGCCCTCGCCGTCGGGCCGCACGAGCGCGTCGGGCCCGAGCAACTCCATCGCGATCTCCCCGACGCGGCGCTCGTACTCGCTCCAGAAGAGCTTCGAGATCGACGCCTCCGGGCCCGGCTCGCGCCCCTCCGCCAGCTGGGCGAGCAGCCGCAGGCCCTGGTACCGCATGATCTCGACGTGCGTGTGCGCCCACGCGAGCTGCTGGCGCACCATCGGGTCCTTGTCCCGGCCCACCTCCCGGGCGAGCTCCACCAGTGCGGCGAGCTGCCGCTGGTACTTCAGGTGGCCGATCGTGGCGCTGCCGCCCCGCTCGTGGCCCAGCGTCGTCATCGCCACGCGCCAGCCGTTGTTCAGCCCGCCGATCACGTTGAACAGCGGCGCCCGTGCGCCGTCGAAGAACTCTTCACCGAACTCGGCGTTGCCGGTGAGCTGGCGCAGCGGGCGGGCGTCGATGTTGTTGTCCCGCATCGGGAGCAACACGTAGGAGATGCCCCGGTGCTTGGGCGCCGCGGTGTCGGTGCGGCACAGGACGAAAATCATGTTCGCCCGGGCGAAGCCGGAGGTCCACACCTTCTGTCCGCTGATCACGATCTCGTCGCCGTCGACCACGCCCCGCGTGGAGACGGCGCCCAGGTCGGAGCCGTGGTCCGGCTCGGAGAAGCCCTGGCAGTAGACGTCCTCGGCGCTGATGATCCGCGGCAGGAAGTGCTCCTGCTGCTCAGGCGTGCCGTGCACCATCACCGAGGGGCCCACCATCCCCTCACCGAACCCGCGCCGGATCCGCGGCACGCCCGCCCGGGCGCACTCCTCGCTGTAGATGGCGTTCTGCACCGCGGTCCAGCCGCGGCCGCCGAACCGCTCCGGCCACTGCGGGCAGATCATCCGCTCGGCCAGCAGCCTGCGCTCCCACTCCTCGTGCAGCGGGCTCTTCGCGGCTTTCGCGTGGGCGGAATGGTCGCCCGCCGTCATCGGTGGGACGGTCCAGTCCACCAGGTCGGCCAGGCCGGCGGGCGCATTGTCGGCGATCCAGTCCCGGGTCTCCTGCCGGAACTTGGACGCCTCCGGTCCCAAGTCGAGTTCCACGTCGTCGCCTCCTCAGGCGGTGTCGACAGCTGTGTCGATCAAGCGGTCGATCAGGCGGGTCGATCTACGGGTCGATCAGCTGGGCCCGGTCACCACGAGCACGTCGAGGGCCTCGACGTGCGACCCGTCCACCCAGAGCGGGTTGATCTCCAGCACCTGCAGGGCCGGGCCCAGCGATCGGGCGCACTCGGCGACCCTGGTCACCACCTCGGCCACGGCCTGCAGATCCACGGGGACCGTCCCGCGCGCGCCTGCCAGCACCGGCGCACCGCGCAGCTCACCGAGCATGCGCACCACTTCTGCGGGATCGACGGGCAGAACTCGCAGGCTGACGTCCCGCAGCACCTCGATGAACACTCCGCCCAGCCCGACGGCAAGCACCGGCCCGAACGACGGGTCCACCGTGACGCCGACGAACAGCTCGGTGCCGCCGGTGCGCATCGGGCTGACCAGAGCGCCCTCGACGTCGTCGGTGACTGCCCGTCCTGCGGCGAGCACGCTCTCGGTTGCGGCGTGCACCGCGTCGGGCTCACCCAGACCGAGGACGACGCCCCCGATGTCGGACTTGTGTGTGATGGCGGCCGAGCAGATCTTCACCGCCACCGGATGGCCGAGCCGTTCGGCAGCTGCCACCGCCGCATCGGGGTCCTGCACGAGCTCGGCCGGCACCACCGGCACGCCTGCTGCGGTCAAGAGGTCACGAGCCCGGGCCTCGGACCACGCCCCGTCGGGCAGGTCGTCCGGTGCGACCCGCGGTACGGGCGCCGGTGCGGGCGCCGGACGGGCGGCGCGGTCCTGCCGCATCTCGTTCCACCGGATCGCGTGCCCTACCGCGGTCAGCCCGAACTCGATCCCCCCGACGACGTGCAGGCCGTGCCGGTCGAGCAGGTCGGCGCCGTACTCGGAGAGGTCGCTGCAGGTGGTGGAGAAGTTGATGATCGGGATCGGCGACCGTGCCACGGTGGCGGCGATGTCGGCCATGCGGCGTTCGGGCACCGACGGGTCGGGAGGCGCGGCGACGGGCACGGTGACCAGGTTGAGCACGAAGTCGAGCTTGGGGTCGGCGGCCACGGCGTTGAGCGCGGTGCCGCCGAGGTTGGCGCTCGCCGTGGCGGTGTCGGCCAGGATCACCCCGGTGACGTCGAGTGGGTTGCGCGCGGCGGCGAACGACGGGAGCAGTTCGCGCAGCTGGGCACCGGTGGACTCGCTGAACTCCGGGATCTCCACGCCCTCGTCCGCGCTGCGGTCGGCGATGATGTCGCACGCTCCGCCGGACGCCGTGACCACACCCATCCGGCGGCCCGTCGGTACGGTTCCCGAGCCGAGCAGCCCGGCCGTGATCAGCAGTTCCTCCAGGCTGCCCACCCTGGTCACGCCGAACTGGCGGAACGCCGCGGCCACGACAGCGTCGTCGCCCGCCACGGCGCCGGTGTGGGCCAGCGCGGCGAGCTGGCCCGCCGGGCTGCGCCCCACCTTGAGCGCCACGATCGGCTTGCCGACCTGAAGCGCCCGCTCTGCGAGGGCCGTGAACCGCTGCGGGTCCCGGACCGACTCGAGGAACAGACCGATCACACGGGTGTCGTCGTCGTCGATGAGGTGCTCGATCACGTCGGCCGCCGTGATCACCGCCTCGTTGCCCATCGACGTGAGCAGGCTGATCCCGATGCCGTGGGCCCGCGCGAACGCGAGGACGTTGCTGGTGAGCGCCCCGCTCTGCAGCACGACGCCCAGCCCTCCCCTGCGCAGCGGCGGCACGATGTGCAGGCCGAACGGCGCCACCCCGGCCGCCGCGTTCACGAAGCCGAGACAGTTGGGGCCGAGCAGGGTGAGGTCGAGCTCCACGGCGCGCTCGACCAGCCTGCGCTCGCGCTCCCTGCCCTCCTCGCCCCCGCCGTCGCCGTACCCCGACGCCAGCACCACGACGTTGTGGATCCCGGCAGCGGCGGCGTCCTCCAGCACGCCCTCGACGGCGCGGGTGGGGGCCAGCACGAACGCGAGGTCGACGGGCTCGTCCAGGGCGCGCAGGCTCGGCACCGTGGGGCGGCCGAACGCCTGCGGACGCACGGGATGGACGAGCCGCAGTTCGCCGGTGAACCCCGAGGTGGAGAGGCTGTCCAGGATGAAGCGGGCCCAGCCGGAGCCTTCCGACGCCCCGACCAGGGCGATGCTTCGTGGGGCGAAGAACGACCGAAGCCGCTGTGGCGAGGCCAGCGACCGGCGACCCCGGTCCTGCTGCCCGACTCCGCGCTCTTCCTCGACTACCGCGACGTGATCGGCCTGAGTCATACCCGGTCCCCCACCCGCTCCGCACTGCACGCCAGAGGTAAATCCGTGTTTTAGAATCAGATTCTTCCATGAGACCGCACCGTGCCGAGGCTGTCAACGGCTTGACAAGGCCTCTGACCACGCTGAGGGTTGTCCTAGAATGTAGTTTCACTCGACTCCGCTGGAGGCGCGCCATGGCGCTCGACCACAGCCTCGTCGGGATCCGGTCGGAGCCGGTCGACCGGTCCTGGAACGCCACCGACGCCATCCTCTACGCACTGGGCGTCGGGGCCGGGGCCGACGACCCCACCACCGACCTGCAGTTCACCACCGAGAACACCGCCGGGGTGGAACAACAGGTGCTCCCGACCTTCGGAGTGCTCGCCGCGGCGGCGCGTACGGGCCGCAGGCTCGGCGACTTCGACCCCGCGAAGCTCGTGCACGCCGAGCAGGCGTTCGAGCTGCACGCCACGCTGCCCGTCGCCGCAACGGTGCAGGTCACCTCGGGGGTCACCGGCATCCAGGACAAGGGCAGCGGCGCGCTCGTCACCACCGAGAACACCGCGACGCTGGACGGGCGGCCGCTCGTCACCACGCGCAGCGGCGTGTTCATCCGCGGCGAGGGCGGCTTCGGCCGGGAGCCTGGTCAGGGCGACACCTGGACGCTCCCCGGCCGCGAGCCCGACGAGCAGGTGCGCTACCGCATCCGGCCGGACCAGGCCCTGCTGTACCGGCTCTCGGGCGACCGCAACCCCCTGCACTCCGACCCCGCGTTCGCCGCGCGCGGCGGCTTCGACCGGCCGATCCTGCACGGGCTCTGCACGTACGGCTTCACCGGCCGCGCTCTGCTGCATGCAGTGTGCGGTTCCGACCCGAAGCGGTTCGGCGGGATGTCGGGCCGCTTCAGCAGGCCGGTCCTGCCCGGCCAGGAGCTCGTCGTCTCAATGTGGACCGGGGACGACGGCTCTGACGACGCTCTGTTCCGGACGAGCACAGCGGACGGCGGTGTGGTCATCGACCGCGGCCGGTTCCGGCTGCACTGACCTACCGCGCTGACCTACCGCGCTGACCTACCGGCCGCATTCACCAGACGGGGAGACGCACATGGCACCGCGACGGGCGGCGATCGCCGGCATCCACGAATACCCCCTGCGCCGGGCACCCGGCCGCAGCAAGATGCAGATCAAGGCCGAGTCCGCCGCACGCGCGCTGGCAGACGCCGGACTGACCTTCGCCGACGTCGACGCGCTCTACGACGCCGGCGAGACCGGCGCGATGTCGGGCATCACCGTGGCCGAGCACCTCGGCATCACCCCGCGGGTGATCGACACGACCTCGCTGGGTGGCAGCTCCTACGAGTTCCACGCCGCCCACGCCGCCCGTGACATCGCCGCCGGGCGGGCCAACGTCGCGCTGCTGACCTACGGCTCCACCTCCAAGAGCGAGTCGCGGGCCATCGGCACCGGTGGCCGCAGCACACCCGACCCGGCACCCGGGATGAACATGGAGACCCCCTACGGGCTCCCGCTGATCGGCAACTACGCCCTGGTCGCCCAACGCCACATGCACGAGTACGGCACCACCCCCGAGCAGCTCGCCGAGATCGCCGTCACCACCCGCGCGCACGCGGTGCGCAACCCGGAGGCTGTCGCGGGACTGCGCGACATCGGGATCAAGAACATCGGCGAACTCACCGCCGAGGACGTGCTGGGCTCGCGGATGATCGCCGACCCACTGCACCTGCTGGACTGCTGCATCGTCTCCGACGGCGGCGGAGCGGTGGTGATCGTCGGCGACGACCTCGCGGCGGGTATCCGCAAGGATCCGGTCTGGATCCTCGGCAGCGGCGAGGCAGTGGGCTACCCGGGCAACGCACGCGACCTCACGACGAGCGCCGGGGCGCGGTCCGCGCCGCTCGCGTTCGGTGAGGCGGGAGTGCGGCCCGAGGACATCGACATCGCGATGATCTACGACTCCTTCACGATCACGGTGCTCACACTGCTCGAAGACCTCGGCTTCGCGAAGAAGGGCGAGGGCGGCTCCTACGCCGAAGGCGGCCGACTGCGCTGGGACCGCCCCGGGGCACCCGCGCTCAACACCGACGGCGGCGGCCTGTCGTCCAACCACCCCGGCATGCGCGGAATCTTCCTGCTGATCGAGGCCACCCGACAGCTGCGCGGCGAGTCGACCTCCCAGGTCGACGGGGCCCGCCTCGCCGTCGCCCACGGCAACGGCGGGCAACTGGGCACCCGCCACTCCGCCGCCACCGTCATCCTCGGAAAGGACTGATCAGCGTGAGCACCACCGCCGACACCGCACCCGCGCGCCCCCTCCCGGTCCTCGACGAGGCCGACACCGGCCCCTTCTGGCGGGCCTGCGGTGAACACCGGCTCACCTACCAACGCCGCCGCAGCACCGGCGAGATCGTGTTCTACCCCCGCGGCCACGACGACCCCGACCTCGAGACACTCGACTCGGCCGGCCGCGGTACCGTCTACACCTTCACCGTGGTCCGCCAGCACGGCCACCCCTTCTTCCGCGCCCACGCGCCCTACACGGTGGCCTACATCGACCTCGACGACGGCTTCCGCATACTCACCGAGGTGATCGCCGAACCCGGCACCGTCCGCGTCGGGCAGCGCGTAGAGCTCGACTGGGAGGACCACGACGGCACCGCCGTCCCCGTCTTCCGGCCGGCCGGGTAGGGCGGGTCGGACCGCCGTGCACGGCGGGTGCTGGCACTATCGGTCCCCCACGGCCGCAACGGAACGGCCGGGGAAGGCTGAGGAGGCGCCGTGACAACGCGGAACGTGGGCCGTGGTCGCAGCGCCGGTCGCCAGTGGGGCAGCACCGAGCAGACCCGCACCCAACTGCTGGACGCCGCGCGGGTCGTCTTCGCCCAGCGCGGCTTTGCCGAGGCCAGCGTCTCGGACGTCGTCGAGCGGGCGGGGTCGAGCGTCGGCAGCCTGTACCACCACTTCGGGGGAAAGAGCGAGCTGTTCACCGCGCTGTGGGAGCGGTACCGCGACGAGCAGCACGCCGTCGCCGCCACCGCTGTCGCCGCCGCGAAGGACGGCGGCGTCAGCGACCCCTTCGAGTTGTTCGAGGCCGGTGCGCGCGCCTACCTCAACGCCACCTGGCCCAACCGCGACATCGTCAAGCTCATCCACGACGGCGACACCCCACCCGGCTTCCAACGGCTGCTCCGCCAGAGCGGCAAGGAGTGGGTGAAGAGCAACTTCCGGCTGCTGCGGGCCGACAACCAGCCGGTCAACAGGGTGCTGGTCGCCCTCCTCACGAGCTTCACGGGGGAGGCGCGCCGCGAGATCGCCTCCGCTCGTTCGGCCAAGGAGGCCCGCCAGATGGTCGAGGCGATGATGGACGTCCTCACGCGCATGCGCACGGTGATCGAACCCGACCTGCTGGCAGAACCGACCCCGGTCTGACCCGTCCCCCACGGCACACGGCACGCATCCCGTGGCCACCGCACACACGTCCTGCCGTGTGCGGTGGCCACGACGTATGTGCGGTCCGGTTGTGCGCTGCGCACGGATGGGATGAAACGGACCTTGACTTCCAGAGTGGTACGTATCACGCTTTCATGCAGTTCTAGAGCCTGGTTCTAGCAACCGGCCGACGAGAGCACCGCGCCCCAACGAGGAGGCTGTGTGAACTCCGACCTGGACTCCGAACCGCTCCTGCAGATCGAGGACCTCCGGGTCGAGTTCACCACTGCAGCAGGCACCGTCGAGGCGGTCAGCGGTGTGAGCTTCAGCGTGGCCGAGAACCAGACGGTCGCGGTGGTCGGCGAGTCCGGGTCCGGCAAGAGCGTCACCGCGCTGGCCGTGCTGCGCCTGCTCGACGGCGGCCGGATCAGCGGGGGGCGGGTGCTCTGGGACGGGCGCGATCTCGCCGAGCTGGACACCCGCGGGATGCGCAGGGTCCGCGGCGACGAGATCGCCATGATCTTCCAGGACCCGATGTCCTCGCTGGACCCGCTGTACTCGGTGGGCCACCAGGTCGTCGAGGCCATCCGGCTGCACCGGCGGGTCTCGAAACGGGCCGCCCGGGAACGCGCGATCGAGCTGCTCGACCAGGTCGGCATCCCCGACCCACGCAGCCGTATCGACGCCTACCCCCACCAGCTCTCCGGCGGTCAACGCCAGCGCGTGATGATCGCGATCGCGTTGGCCTGCTCCCCGCGGTTGCTCATCGCCGACGAGCCGACCACCGCACTGGACGTCACCATCGAGGCGCAGGTGCTCGAGGTGCTGCGCACCGTCCAGCGCGAGTACCGCACCGCGCTGCTGCTCGTCACCCACGACATGGGTGTCGTCGCCGAGACGGCGGACTGGGTGGTGGTCTTCTACGCAGGCCAGGTGGTGGAGCAAGGTCCCACCGCACAGGTGCTCGGCGACCCGCGCCATCCCTACAGCGCCGCGCTGCTCGCTGCCGTACCCACCCCCACCACCGACAAGACGCTCCCCCTCGCCGCCATCCCCGGCGCCGTGCCGAGCCTGCACGACACCCCGACCGGTTGCCGGTTCCACCCGCGCTGCCCGCAGGCCTGGGACGAGTGCACCACCACCGCGCCCGAGCTGTACTCACTCGGTGGCGGCCGGACGAGCCGGTGCCTGCTCCACCGGACGGCGCCGCACGGCACCGTCGCGGCCGTCGGACGGGAGAGCGCGTGATGTCGTCGGTCGCCGAACCCGCAGCCACTCCCGTGCCCGCGACCGATCAGGACGTGCTCGCCGTCCGTGACCTCGTGAAACACTTCCCGATCACGCGCGGGCTGCTGCGGCGCACCGTCGGGCACGTCCGGGCCGTCGACGGCGTGTCGTTCTCGGTCGGGCCGGGCGAGACGGTCGGCCTCGTCGGGGAGTCCGGGTCGGGCAAGTCGACGGTGGCCCGGCTGGTGCTGCGCCTGCTCGACCCGACGAGCGGCAGCATCCGGTTCGAGGGCCGCGAGCTCACCGGGATGGGCGCTCGCGAGCTGCGGCCGCTGCGCCGGCGCATGCAGATCGTCTTCCAGGACCCGGTGAGTTCCTTCGACCCGCGGATGACCGTGTTCTCCGTGATCAGCGAGCCTCTCGAGGCGCAGGGCGGCACCGACGCGCGGGCGAACCGCCGACGGGCGGGCGAGCTGCTCGAGCTCGTCGGGCTCTCCGCGAGTGACTTGGACAAGTACCCCCACCAGTTCTCCGGCGGCCAGGCGCAGCGCATCGGGATCGCGCGGGCACTGGCCACCGATCCCCGCCTGCTGGTGTGCGACGAAGCCGTGAGCGCGCTCGACGTGTCGGTGCAGGCCCAGGTGCTCAACCTGCTGCGCTCGCTCCAGCGTGAGCTCGGCCTGTCCTACCTGTTCATCGCCCACGACCTCAACGTCGTCCGGTACGTCTCCGACCGGATCTGCGTGATGTACCTCGGCGAGATCGTCGAGCAGGGCCCCGCCGACGAACTCTTGTCGAACCCGCGCCACCCCTACACGCGCACGCTCGCCGATGCGGTCGCCACGGCCGACCCGACCGTCGCCCGCCTGCGCGGGCGCCGGGTGGTGCGTGGGGAGATACCCAGCCCGAGCGCTCCCCCGCCCGGGTGCCGGTTCCACACTCGCTGCCCGTCGGCGTTCGACCCGTGCCGCACCACGCCGCCGCAACCGGTCGCGGCCGGTCCCGGCCGGATCGCGGCCTGCCATCTGCTCACAGGAGAGGCGGCCGCCCGTGGCTGAGTACGTGCTCCGGCGCGCGCTCTACGGCCTGCTCGTGGTCGCGCTCGTCACCATCTTCGTGTTCCTGACTCTGCGGCTCATCCCCGGCGATGCCGTGCGGCTGCAGCTTGCCGACGCCCCGGGCGTGAGCGAGGAGCAGGTCGCGGCCCTTGCCGCGCAGCTGGGCCTCGACCAGCCGCTGCTGACGCAGCTGGGCACCTTCGTCACCGATGCGGCCCGCGGCGACTTCGGCACGTCGTTCCAGAGCCAGGAGCCCGTCACCGCGCTGATCGCCGACCGGCTGCCCACCACCCTGCAGCTGGGCGTGATGGCGATGCTGGTGAGCGTCCTGCTCGGCGTTCCGCTGGGGCTGCTCTCGGCCGCGCGTCAGAACAGCTGGCTGGACCAGGGCCTCCGGGTCGTCTCGGTCGCGGGGATCTCCGTGCCGAACTTCTGGCTGGGCCTGCTGCTCGTGACCTACCTCGCGCTGTGGTTCGGCTGGTCACCGCCGCTCGTGTACCGGACGCCGGGCGAAGATCTCGGGAGCAACCTCGTCCACATGGCGTTGCCCGCCCTCGCGCTCGGTGTGGCCGGCATGGCGGCGATCGCGCGGATGCTCCGCTCGGCGCTGCTGGAGGTGTTGCGCTCCCCCTTCGTCCGCACGGTCCGGGCGAAGGGCGCGTCCGAGACCCGGGTGTTCGTCCACGCCGTCCGCAACTCGCTCGTGCCCGTGTTCACGCTGGTCGGCCTGCAGGTCGGGGCGATACTCGGCGGCACCGTGATCCTGGAGTCGATCTTCGGGATTCCCGGCATGGGCATGCTGATCTTCGAGTCCGTCCAGCTGCGTGACTACCCCGTCGTGCTGGGCTGCGTCGTCGTATACGGCGCCGTGTTCGTGCTGGTCAACCTCGTGGTCGACCTGCTGTACGGAGTGATCGACCCGCGCATCCGCTACGCGTGACGAACGGGAGACGAGTCGGATGACCGAGATCGTGGCGGACCGGGTACCGGTCGCGCGCCGGACCGCACGGCGGGGGCTGCGCCACCTGATCCGCACGCAGCCGCTCGGCGTCGTGGCACTGGCGCTCATCGCGCTGTTCGTGCTCGCCGCGGTGCTGGCCCCGGTGCTCGCACCCTTCGACCCGGTGGCACAGCACCGGGAATCCTTCCAGGAGCCGCCGAGCGCGCAGTTCCTGATGGGCACCGATGACCTCGGCCGCGACATCTTCAGCCGGGTGCTCTACGGCGCGCGCACCTCTCTGCTGGTCTCGGTGGCCACACTGACCGCGGGCGGCATCATCGGCATCGTGATCGGGGTGGCCTCGGGCTACTTCGGCGGCAGCGCGCTCGACACGGCGCTGCAGCGGGTGATGGACACGCTGATGGCGATTCCCGGGATCGTGCTGCTGCTGTTCGTCGCGGCCCTGCTCGGCCCGAGCGTGCGCAACACGGTGATAGCACTGAGCCTGCTCGTCATCCCCTCGTTCAACCGCGTGGCCCGCGGGGAGATGCTGCGCATCCGCGAGGAGCTCTACATCGAGTCGGCACGGGCCAGCGGGTGCAGCACCTGGCGGATCCTGCGCCGGCACGGGCTGCCCAACCTGCTCGCCCCGCTGCTGGTGGTGACGAGCCTGCTGTTCGCCATTGTGATCATCGCCGAGTCCGCGCTGAGCTTCCTGGGCATCGGCACACCGCCACCGACGCCGTCCTGGGGCGCGATGCTGAGCGAGGGCTCGCGGTACATGGAAATCGCCCCGTGGATGGTCGTCTTCCCCGGCGGGATCCTCACCGTCGCCGTCCTCGCCTTCAACCTCCTCGGCGATGCCCTGCGCGACTTCTTCGACCCGAAGCAGCAGATCCGTTGATCCCGCCGACCCCGAGGGAGGCCGCCGTGCGACGACGCACCCGGCTGCAGATCATCGTCACGCTCGTCGCCGTGGCCCTGCTCGGCACCGGCTGCTTCTCCGCCCCGGGCGGGAGGAGCTCGGCAGAGGGCGTCGCGCAGCCCGCCGGACCACCGCAGGACGGCGGCATCTTCCGTTACTCCCTGCCCTCGGACGCGCGATCGCTCGATCCGCAGGCCCAGTCATCGTTCAACACCCATGTCGCCATCGGCTCCACCTACAGCAAGCTCGTCGACTTCGACACCGGCCCGGACGTCCCCTACGGCTCCCCGCAGCTGGAGGGCGACCTCGCCGAGAAGTGGGGCCCGTCCGACGATGGCCGAACGTGGACCTTCAACCTGCGCCACGGCGTGCGCTTCCACGACAAACCCCCGGTGAACGGCCGCGAGTTCACCGCCGACGACGTGCTGTGCACGATGCAGCGGATCCGCGAGTTACCCGGCCACCAGCTCAACCTGATCAGCATGGTGCAGGACATCTCGGCGCCCGACCCCTACACAGTGGTCTTCCGGCTCGCCGAGCCGTACGCGGAGTTCGACCAGAACATGGCCAACCACTTCATGTGGATCCTGCCGTGCGAGGGGACGCGCGGGGAGTTCGACCTCAACACCACCGCCATCGGCACCGGGCCGTTCGTGCTGGACAAGTGGGAGCGCGACCGGGAGCGCGTGCTGTCGGCCAACCCGAACTACTACCGGGAGGGCACGCCGCACATGGCCGGCGTGCACGTCTCGATCGTCCCGGACCAGGCCTCCGCCATCGCCGCGCTCCGCACCGGCCAGGTCGACTACCTCAGCCCCCTGACGCTGGACAAGGCGCAGGTGGACCGGATCATGTCGCAGGACTCCTCGCTGCAGCTCAACGAGGAGCAGGGGTTGACGCAGGTGCGGCTCTACATGAACCAGGAGCGCAAGCCGTTCGACGACGTGCGCGTGCGGCGGGCCGTCGCGATGGCGATCGACCGGGAGGGAATGCTCTCGACGATCCGCGCCGGTGGCAGCCTGAGCGGGCCGGTGACCCCCACGCTGTTCGGCGGGCTGTCCCCGGAGGAGAGCGCCCGGCTGCAACCGCACGACCCGGAGCAGGCCCGGCGACTGCTCGCCGAGGCCGGCTACCCCACCGGGTTCAGCGCGCGGATGATCCTCACCGACGGCTACGGCGAGACCGTGGTCCGTGAGGCGCAGTGGGCCCAGCAGGACCTCGCGGAGGTGGGCATCCAGGTCGAGCTGGACCTGCAGGACTACGCCACGTACTTCACCGAGAGCTTCGCCGGGAAGAACTACGAGATGGGCTTCGGCCTGCAGACACCCATGCTCGCGGCCGACGAGTACCTCGGCACCGAGTGGGTCTCGACAGGCGCGCGCAACTGGTACGGGATCAACGATCCCGAGCTGGACCGGATGATCACCGCGCAACGCGGGATGCTCGACCAGTCCGCCCGTCTGCAGGCGCTGATCGACATCCAGCGCTACATCCTGGAGAACGTCTCGAACCCCGTGCCGCTCTACGTGTACAACAGCCCGTCGATCCTCGCCCCGTACGTCCACGACGCGTATCCGCACCCGGACTACGGGACGAGGCACCAGATCGACATGTGGCTCGGCCCGGACGCTCCCGGACGCAGCTGAGGAGGGCTGCTCAGGCCGGTGCTGACGTGACGGTCACCGTCATCGAGCCGATCCCGCTGATCGACATGTCCAGCTGCTCGCCCGCCGCGATGGGCCCCACGCCGGGAGGTGCACCGGTGAAGAGCACATCGCCGGGCTGCAGCGTCATCACCGACGAGGCGTAGGCGACGATCGCCGGCACCGGG
>DASYES010000857.1:0-4721 GCA_036498885.1 Pseudonocardia sp. | reverse complement strand
TGCCGCTCGTACATCAGCCGGTAGCGCAGGCCCTTGTCGTGTAGCCAGCGCAGCGTGGCCTGGCTCTCGGCGATCAGCACCTCGGTGAGCGCCGGGTCGTTGCGGCCACCGGTCACCGTGGTCATGTCGGCGGCGAACGTCGCGGCCGGGTAGGGCGGGAGCACGGTGACGGCGTGCCGGTCGTCCTCGTCGAGGAGGTCGGCGACGTCGGTGAGCCCGTCGTGCGCGACCCGGATGGCGCCCGCCGTGTAGTAGCTGTTGCCGCCGGCCTGCGCGGGCTCGCCCTTCTCCAGCAGCAGCACCCGCCTGCCCCGCTCGGCCGCGGCGTGCGCCGCGCTGAACCCGGCGTTGCCGCCACCCACGACGACGACGTCGACAGCGTCCTCGGCTTCCCGCATTCCTGCCCCCCAGCACTTGTCCCTCGCCGCCGGTCACTGTATGCAACTGTCGACCATGCGTGACGACACCGGCGTGTCACGGCGCCGGCGCTGCCGCGCCGGTGCGTGCACGACGGGGGACGGTGGATGGAGCAACGACGCTCGACGGTGGTGGCCGATGACCCGGGCGCCCCGGCCGCCCGCCCTCGCCGTCGCTGGCACCGCTTCGCTCCTCTCGCGGCGGCCGTCGTCGCCACGGTTGCGGTGGTGGCGACGGCACCGGTGGACACCACGGGTGCCGGCGGATCCGCTCTGCGGGACGTGATCGGCGACCGGCAGCTGCGGATCATGGCTCCGGCAGCGCCCGGCGGGGGGTGGGACCAGACCTCGCGCGAGATGCAGGGCGCGCTGCGCGAGCTCGTCGGGCGTACCGAGGTCTACAACGTGGCGGGGGCAGGCGGCACCATCGGGCTCAGCCAGTTCGTCCGGCGCACCGGCGACCCGACCGAGCTGATGACGACCGGCCTGATCATGATCGGCGCGGTGGAGGCCAACGACTCCCCGCACTCGCTGGCCGAGACCACGCCGCTGGTCCGGCTGACCACCGACTACCAGGTGGTGGCGGTCGCGGCCGACTCCCCGATCTCCGACATGGCCGGTGTCGTCGCGGCGATGCGCAGCGACATCGCCGCCGTGTCGATCTCCGGCGGCTCGGCGGGCGGTGCGGAGCAGATCCTGGCGGGCCTGATCGCCAAGGCCGTGGGTGCCGACCCCGCGCGGATGAGCTACGTCGCGCACTCCGGCGGCGGCGAGGCGCTCACCACGCTGCTGTCGGGTCGCTCGACGATCGGGATCTCCGGGATCTCGGAGCTGATGCCGCAGATCGAGGCGGGCACGGTGCGCGCGCTCGCGGTGTCGAGCCCGGAACGGCTGCCCGCGCTGCCCGACGTGCCGACGTTGCGTGAGACCGGCGTCGACGCCGAGCTGCAGAACTGGCGCGGTGTCGTCGCGACCGCCGACATCAGCCCGGAGCAGGAGCAGGTGTTGGAGGACCTCCTGGTGAACATGACCCGCACGGACGCGTGGCGTGAGGCGCTCGCCCGCCGCGGCTGGGGCGACGCGACGCTCGCCGGCCCCGAGTTCGAGGAATTCGTCCGGTCCGAGCAGGACCGGGTGTCGCAGGTGCTCGACGAGATCGGACTGGGATGAACGCGTCGGGGATGAATGCTCCGGGGATGAACGAGCCGGGGATGAACGGGCCGCAGATGAGCAAGGGCATGACGAGCCGGCAGGGAGACACGACGACCCCGGCACCCGGGGCCGTCCACCGCACCACGGTGTTGGCATCGGGGGCGTTCGGCGCGCTGATGATGCTGACCTCCGTGCTCGTGATCGTGGACGCTGTGCAGTTGCCGGACACCACGGCCGTGGTGGGGCCCGCGGTCGTCCCGCTGCCGGTCGGCGTGCTCCTCGGCGGCGTCGGAGCGGGTCTCCTCGTCGACTCCTGGACCAAGCTGCGCGACGCGGTTCCTGGGCCGCCGTGGCAGTCGCGGGCCGGACTGCGGGTGCTGGCGCTCGTCATCGCGCTGATCCTCTTCGCCGTCCTGCTGCCCCTGCTCGGCTATGTGGTGTCCGCGACGGCGTTGTTCGTCGCGGCGGCGTTGCTGCTGGGCGCCCCGCGGGGATGGCGGGTCGTGGCGTACGGGTGGGCGCTGGCAGCCACCGTCTTCCTGGTCTTCGACCGGCTGATCGGGCTCACCCTGCCCGCCGGTCCCTGGGGGTTCTGAGGTGGACCAGCTCGGTCTCCTCCTCGAGGGTTTCGCGGGTGCGCTGACCCCCGCGAACCTCATGTGGGCACTGATCGGAGTGACGATCGGCACAGCGGTCGGCGTGCTGCCGGGCATCGGACCCGCGCTGACGGTCGCGTTGCTGCTGCCCATCACGTTCCGGCTCGAGCCGTCGGCCGCGCTGATCCTTTTCGCCGGCATCTACTACGGCGGGATGTACGGCGGCTCGACCACGTCGATCCTGCTCAACACACCGGGCGAGAGCGCCTCGATGATCTCCGCGCTCGAGGGCAACAAGATGGCGCGGGCCGGGCGGGCGGCTGCGGCACTGGCCACCGCCGCGCTCGGCAGCTTCGTCGCCGGCACCATCGGCACGGTGGCGCTGACGTTCCTGGCGCCGGTCGTCGCCGACTTCGCGCTGGGCTTCGGACCTCCGGAGTACGTGGCGCTGATGGCCGTCGCGTTCGTGACGGTGAGCGCGCTGCTCGGGCCGAACCTGCTCAAAGGCGTGGCGAGCCTGCTGGTCGGGATCACGATCGGGCTGATCGGTATCGACTCCCAGACCGGCCAGCCCCGCCTCACCTACGGCGTCGACGCGCTGCTCGACGGCATCGACGTCGTGATCGTGGTGGTGGCGCTCTTCGCGCTGAGCGAGGCGTTCGGACACCTGCTCACCGGCACCGGGCACTCGACAGTGCAGCCGCTGCGGGAGCGTGTGGTGCTGTCGCGCTCGGACTTCCGTCGCTCCTGGCCCGCCTGGCTGCGCGGCACCGCGCTGGGCTTCCCGATCGGGAGCCTGCCAGCGGGTGGGGCGGAGGTGCCCACGTTCCTCAGCTACAGCGTCGAGAAGAAGCTGACCAGGCACCGCGAGGAGTTCGGTCACGGCGCCATCGAGGGCGTCGCGGGGCCGGAGTCGGCGAACAACGCCGCCGCGGCCGGGGTGCTGGTGCCGCTGCTGACGATCGGGCTGCCCACGTCGGCCACGGCCGCGGTGATCCTCACCGCGTTCCAGTCCTACGGGCTGCAGCCGGGCCCGCAGCTGTTCACCGAGTCCGGCCCGCTGGTCTGGACGCTGATCGCGAGCCTGTACGTCGGCAACGTCATGCTGCTGGTCCTCAACCTGCCGCTCGTGCGGGTGTGGGCGAAGCTGCTGCAGATCCCGGCTTACGGGATCTACGCCGGGGTGCTGGTGTTCGCGACCCTCGGGGCGTTCGCAGCCGGCGGCACGACCGTCGACCTGGTGGTGCTGTGCGGGCTGGGCCTGCTCGGGCTGCTGATGCGGGAGGCGGGCATCCCGGTGGCGCCCGCAGTGGTGGGACTGATCCTCGGCCCGATCGCGGAGCAGCAACTCCGGCGCGCGCTGACGCTCTCGGAGGGCGACCCGGCGATCCTCGTGTCGTCACCGATCACGGTGTTCCTGTGGGTGGTGGTGGCGCTGTCGCTGCTCATCCCGCTGCTGCTGCCCATCGCGAAGAGGCGCCGGAGGGCGCTCACCACAACCGGGTAGTCCGGCAGGAGGCGATGCAGCCGGAGGCCCGTCGATCTCCGGGGCGGTAGCGCCATCGTGTGGACTCGATCACCACCTGTGTCTGCGTGTTCGACATGCCGGAACTTGCTACCCCGGATATAGCAGCCTGCGCGTCACCCAGATACGTTTCATGCCCAGATCAGCGGCGCTGGCCGCATTGGTGGCGTCGCGACGTGCTCGCTGCGCGAGAGAGGACTCCAGGTGCAGCTGCCCACGACCGGCACCGCGCCCCCGCCAGGGGAAGTGGCGGGGCCAGCGGCGGCCCCGGTACCGAAGCGAGCGCCCGCGCGGGAGGGTTCCCGGCTGCGGACAGCCGGCCTCGGGCTCAGCGGAATCGTCGGTGTGGTCGTCCTGCTCGAGCTGGTGGTGCGCACCGGCCTGCTCCCGCACGCCTGGTTCCCGCCGCCGTCGGAGATCGTCCCGGCCTTCGTCGGGCTGGTCACCTCGGGCGAGCTGTTCGTCCCACTCGGCCAGACGCTGCAGGGCTGGGTGCTCGGCATCATCGTCGCCGTCGTCGTCGCCGTCCCGCTCGGTGTACTGATCGGCTCGTTGGAGCTCGCGCACCGCCTGACCCGCTTCATGCTCGAGTTCCTCCGGCCGATCCCCCCGGTCGCGCTGATCCCGGCAGCCGTCCTCATCTTCGGGTCCGATCTGGACATGAAGGTCTTCCTGATCGCGTTCGGCACCTTCTGGCCGGTGCTGTTGCAGACGGTCTACGGCGTTCACGACGTCGATCCGACGGCGCGGGACACGGCCCGGTCCTACGGGCTCGCCCCACGGGCCGTGCTGTTGCGGGTCACGCTGCCCAGCGCGCTGCCCTACATCGCCACCGGCCTGCGCATCGCCTCGGCGATCGGCCTGATCCTCGCCGTCACGAGCGAGATCGTGGTCGGCGTGCCTGGGATCGGGGGCCGGATCACCGACGCCCAGTCGGCCGGCGGGGCCGAGGCGCTCATGTACGCGTGGATCCTCGCCGCGGGCCTGCTCGGGTGGGTGCTCAACGGCCTGTTGCAGGCAGCGGAACGCCGG
>DASYES010000856.1:0-2768 GCA_036498885.1 Pseudonocardia sp. | reverse complement strand
GCACGCCCACGCCGGCCACCGTGTCGCCGGCCTCCTCCATCTCCCCCACCCAGCGCCAGGCCTTCGGACCGGCCTGCGCACTCAGCTTGTCGAGGACACCGGCGAGGTCCACCCCGTCCCGGGCCAGCAGGTCGCCCAGCGCGTCCTGCACGCCGTAGCCGCGCGCGGCGGCGGCGACCGCGAGCCACACCGCGGGCATCGCCTTGCTCTGCATCGCGTAGCAGGCCTTGAGCGCGCTCGCCGAGCCCAGGTCGGGGCCGAGCACACGGGCCTCGAACGGCGAACCGGAGAACAGCTCCGCCACCGTGGCGGCGTGCGCGCCGGAGAGCAACAGCACGGTGTGTCCGGCTTCCCACGCCGGCGGCCCGATGATCGCCCCGTCCACGACGTTCTCTGCGCCCAGGACCGTGCCGATCCGCCGCACGGTGTCCGGGGAGACCGCGTTCGCGTCGACGTAGATCGGCCGGTCCGGGCGATCGACCAGTGCAGCGGCCACCTGCTCGGCCACGTCCACGGCGGCCTGGGGCGGGCAGATCGAGACGATCACGTGTGAGCGGGCCGCCAGCGCGGCGAGGTCGGGTACGCCGATGAGATCGGCGAGCTCGGCGCGCTTCGACGTGGCGTTGCTACGTCCGGCAGCCGCCCAGATCACGGCGCCCGCCACGGGCTTGAGGGCTGCCCCGAGCGCCGCACCCATGGCGCCGGGGTGCAGCACGCCGATCACCGGGCGGGGCGGGAGGCCTGCGTGTTCGTCCACGTGACCATCATCGTCCCTCGCACGACGGGAAGGGCACACACACCGCGCGGCCTGCGCACACATGTCCCGGCGTGCCTGCGGAGGCCACCGGATCGGTGCGGGCGCGTCGCCGTCAGGCGCCGGCGATCAGCCGAACCACCTCGGCCTGCAGGTCCAGCAGCATCGGGCGTACGCCGGGCACGACGAGCCCGGCCAGCACGAACGTCGCCACGGTGAGGGCGGGCGCGACCACCAAGGTCTCGACCCGCCCGCCGGTGCGGAAACGCAGCGGGCGCGGGCTGCCGACCGGATACCAGCTGCGCTTGCGGATCCGGATGGGCCACAGCAGCGGGGCGCCGGACTCCGTGACCGCGTCGCCGACCGAATGGACCACCATGCCCAGCGCCACTGCCGAGCCGAGCCAGCCGGCTGTGCCCGCCGTACCGCCCGGCACGAACTCCTCCACCGCGTACGTCAGGAAACCCGCGATCACCAGCGACGGCGGACCGGGCACCAGCGCGTCGAGCCCCTTGATCGCCAGCGCTAGGCAGACGAACAGCGTGCCGACCAGCACGGGCGTGCCCCAACGCCCCGAGGCGAAGTTGACGGCGAGGCCGATCAGCACGGCCGCCACCACGGTGTGGGTGAGCCCGCGGTGCGTGCCCTTGCCGGTGTCTCGGCGACCCTTCGTCAGGTCGTAGACGAACCCGGACACCGGCCGGACCAGGTAGCAGGCCAACCACGACGCAACGGAGAACCGTCGTGTCGCCATCGACGAGGGATGGTCCAGGTCGGGCAGCAGCGCCGCGCCCGCGCACACAGCCGCGAAGGTCAGCACCGTCCCCGCACTCGGCTCGACACCCACCCACCGTGGCGCGAAACCTGCGACGGCGAGCCCGAGGGCCGCACCGGACGTTGCGTGACTTACCCCGAGCACCGGACAACGTTAGCGATCATGGACGTTCACCCGTGCGAGGCGCGCCGGAGCGCTCCGTCACCGACTCCGCACGTCCGACTGCCCGTACCGGTCGCCGCGTACCCGGTTCGGGGAGAACACCTCCCCCAGCACGGCCACGTCGTCGGCGCTCGGCGCGACGGCTGTGGCCGCGGCGTTCTCCCGCACGTACGTCGCTTGGTGCCGGGGATCGGGACGACGTCGTGGGGCTGGGCGAGAAGTCACGCGAGTGCCACCTGCCCCGGCGTCGCACCACGAGCCTCGCTGAACCGCCTGAGCTCCTCGACCGGCGTCAGTTTGTGCCGGAGGTTGTCGTCGGAGAACCTCGGCGATTTCGCGCGGAAGTCGCCCGCGCCGAACGTCGTGTCGCTCCCGACGGTGCCGGTCAGCGCTGCCCGGCCCAGCGGGCTGTAGGGCACGAGGGTGGTACCCCGTGCACGGCATGCCGGAAGGACCTCGGCCTCGATCCCGCGCTCCCGGAGCGAGTACTCACTCCGCAGGGCCGAGATCGGCGCGCCGGCAGCAGACGACCTCGTCGTGCCGGCCGCGGACCGCTCACAGGCGACCACTGGACCGCTATTCTGCGTGGTGAGGCACGAGACACGAGGACGCACCCGGCGAGCGATCCGGCGGAGCCGGGCCGAAGCAGTAGTGCCGGTCTCGACGAGGCCGCGCCACGGGCCACCAGGTGACTAGTCATCGTCGGAGAGTTCCGCGACGGCATCATCGCCGAGTTCGTTGAGCCGTGGCCGCCTGGCGCCGCCGAAGGACTGTATCGATCCGGCCCTCCCCGCATCGTCGACGGCCATCTGTCTGACCTGCACAACCGTGAGTCTGATCCGGGCGTTACCGAGGTTCGGATCCTTGACGATCACCCCGTGCTCGTCGTGACCGACCACGAGGAGAGCATGCATGCGTTGCGCAAGACGGAGGTTCGCGCAGCGGGTGAGATCGATGACGGCTCCGTCCATGTCACTTTTCTGGACGACAGGAACAGCTCCGACGGGAACGTCCTCACCGGCAACCCAGGTCGGCGTGCTGCCGGCCATCAGCTCTGCCATCAGCTCGAACTGATCA
>DASYES010000855.1:0-13040 GCA_036498885.1 Pseudonocardia sp. | reverse complement strand
CACGAAGTCGGGCCGGACGTCGTCGTGGAGCTGCTCGTCGGAGACCGACCACGGGCAGCCCAGCCGCTCACCCAGGGCCTGGGCCGCGCGCTCGTCCCGGTCACTCACGCCGGCGAGTGCGACGTCGGGCAGCTCCAGCAGCGTCGGGAGGTACAGGTACAGGTGCCAGTGCGAGGCGCCGACAACGGCGACGCGCAGCGGCTGCGGGGGCGCGGTCATCAGATGGACCGGTTGATTCCGCCGTCGACCACGATCGTCTGCCCGGTGACGAACCCCGCCCGCGGCGAACACAGGAAGGCGCACAGGTCGGCGATGTCCTCGGGTCTGCCGACGCGGCGCACCGGGATCCGCTCGGCGTAGCGCCGCAGCTGCTCGTCGAGGTCGATCCCGGCGCTCGCGGCCGCCTTGCCCTGCACCTCGCGCAGCCGGTCGGTGAGGATCGGCCCCGGTGCGATGTTGTTGACCGTGACGCCCGCCGGAGCGAGCTCGTCGGCCATCACCTTCGCGAGCACGGTGACACCGGCCCGGTTGGCCTCGGAGATCACCAGCTCGCTGATGGGCTCCTTGGTGCCGTACCCCGTGAGGTTGACGATCCGGCCCCGCCCGGACGCCCGCAGGTGTGGCTGTGCGGCGCGGACGAGCCGGACGGCGCTCATCAGCACGCCCTCGTGCGCCGTGTCCCAGGCCGCGTCGTCCAGGTCGGCGAACCGTCCGGCGGGCGGCGGCCCGCAGTTGACCACCAGCACGTCGAGGCCGCCGAGGAGCTCGACGGTCTGCTCCACGAGCGGGCCGACGTCGGCCGCCGAACCGAGGTCGGCGGCGACACTCCCGGCCGCACCGATCTCGGCGGCGGTGGTCTCCAGCCTGCCGCGGTCGCGGGAGGAGATCACGACCTGCGCGCCCTCACCGGCCAGCGCCGCTGCGCAGGCCCGGCCGAGCCCCCGGCTCGCGGCCGTCACGAGCGCCCGGCTCCCGGCGAGTTGCAGATCCATCGCGTGCCTTTCTCGAATTCCGAACGTGGGGTCAGGTGCCCTGTCCGCGCCCGAGCGGGAGGGCCGCCACGGCGGCGACGTCGGGCGGGTAGACGGTGCGCAGCGCACCGCCCTGCCACTGGACGAGGATCGGCACGATGTACTTGTTCGCCCCGGTCCCGTCGAAACCGACCTTGCCCGGCGGCACGGCGGAAGCGGGGCCCTCGGTGAAGTCGGTGGTGACCAGTGCCTGGCGGATCAGCGCCGGATCACAGGTGGCGCCCGACTCCATCAGCTGCGCGAGCGCGTGGACCGCCGCCCACGACTCGCCGGCCTCCTGCGGCATGAAGACGCCGTGCTTGTGCTGGTAGGCGGCGGCCACCTCGGGCACGCCGGGGAGTTTCAGGTCGGCATTCCAGGCCGCCGACGCCATGATGCCCTCGGCAGCAGGGCCCAGGGCCGCCGAGAACTGCGGGGTGAGCGCGCCCCCTCCACCCGACGTGGCGATCGGCGTCGTGACACCGCGGGAGCGCAGGCCCCGGATGATGAGCGACAGGTCGGAGACGTTGCCACCGAGCACGATCACGTCGGTGCGAGCGTCGGCGAGCCTGCTCACCACGGCCGTGGCGTCGGAGAGCCCGTTCGGGAACGTCACCTGCTCGCGCACCTCGAGGCCCTGCGCCTGCGACCCGGCCACGATCCCGGCGGTCTGCGCCTTGGTGGAGGCGTCGTCGCTCCCCGCCACGGCGACCGTCCGCAGGGTGCGGCTCTGCTCGGCGAAGACGCCTGCCACGGCCTTCATCGTCTCCGTGCCGAACGCCGATGCCTTCGGCGGGATCTGGAACAGGTAGTGGTAGCCCTTCTGCGTCAGCTCGTCGACGAACGACTGGGTCAGCAGGGGGACCTTCCTGGTCTCGGTGGCGATCACCGTCGTGAGCGTCATGCTGCTCAGATAGGAGCCGACCACGGCCGACACGTCGTTGCCCTGCAGCAAGTTCTCGGTGACGGTCTTCGCCTGGCCAGGGTTGTCGGAGCTGGTGTCGCCGCTGACGATGCTGATCTTCGCGCCGTGCAGGGCACGGATCCCGCCCGCCGCGTTGATCTCGTCGGCCGCGAGCAGCATCCCGTTGAGCGAGTTCTGGCCGTTCTCCGCCCACACGCCGCTCAGCGGGTAGGGCGCGCCGATCTTCACGCCCGCGGCGCAGTCCACCGCTCCGCTGGACCGGTCCTGGAACGCGATCCCGCCGCTGCACGCCGTGGCGGACGCGAGCAGGACCGCGGCCACGACCGGCGCCAGCAGCCGGAGGCTCACCGCGCTGCGCCCGCGGGCTGCGCCGGAGGCGCGCCCACCAGGAACGAGCGCAGGAACCGCAGGGAAGCCTCCAGCCGTTCCCGCTGGTCGGCGACGCCGGGGTGGTTGTCGAGGCCCTCAACGGAGAGCCGGTACGGCTCGGGGCGCTCGCCCTGGGCCACGAGCACGCCCATCAGGGAGGTCAGGTCGGCGACGCCCTCACCGGGGTAGCACCACTGCACGTCGAACCCGCGGCGGTGGAACCGGTCCTCGACGTAGCGCGACTCGATGCGGAAGTCCTTGGCGTGCCCGGCAGGCGCGAGCGGGGCGAGCCTGCTGATCACGGTGAGCGGGTCCTGCAACGAGGAGATGGGGTTGATGAGGTCGAGGAAGACGGCCACCCGGTCGCTCCCGACCTCGTCGATGATCTCCACGTACTCCTCGGCCGTGAAGTCGGAGTGGTTCTCGAGCAGGATCTGAACATCGCCGGGCACCTCGTCGACGGCCCGCCGCAGTACATCGGTGACGTAGCGCTGCTCCGCGGCGATGCGATCCGGCACGCCCATGAGCTCGTTGCGGTAGAAGCCGGAGGAGACGCGGGCGAACGGGCTCCCGATCGCCTCGGCCAGCTCCGTCCAGCGCCGGATGCGCTCGACGCCGGAGTCGACGCTGTCCCCGTTGCCCGCGCGGCCGACCACGTCCCCGGAGAGCGTGATCTCCAGGCCGAGGTCGTCGGCGAGTCCGCGCAGCGCCGCCAGCCCGGCCGCCGGACGATCGGCGACGTGCACGGCGTTGAACTGCACGAACGCCGCGCCCAGATCCGCGACCTCGCGGAGCACGTCCTCCAGGCGAACCTCGCCGGTGGCGAGACGGCAGTGGTACGAGAGCGTGTCCACGCCCAACACGATGTGCACGGCCGGTGGTCCCTTCTTCGAGCGTTGCCCCGCTGGGTCCTTGCAGTGCGCCGCCGCGGCCGGCGGCGGAAGCTCTCAGCTGCCGGCGAGCCAGCCGCGGATCGATCCGGCGATCCCGTCGCTGTCGGGAAGCAGGCCCGCCACCAGGCTGGGCGCGGCGGGGACCCGCGTGTCCGGCAGTCCGAGGCGCAGCGCCGGGCTGCGCAACGGCACGCCGGATCCCGCGACACGCGCCACCACCTCGGCCCCGAATCCGCCGGTCATGTTCGCCTCGTGCAGCACGGCGAGCCGTCCGGTGCGCCGGACCCGCTCGATGACGTCCTCCGTGGGGAACGGGTTGAGCCAGGGCAGCTCGAGCACCTCCAGCGACACCCCCCGCTCCGCGAGCGAGGAGGCGGCTGCCACGGCCCGTGCCGTGATCGCCCCCCAGGTGACGAGCGTGGCGTCGGATCCCTCGTGGCGCACCCGCAACCCGCCGGGCGACTGCACGGGCCCGCCGAGCACCACCTCCTGCTTCCCCGCGCTGTAGAGGGTGCGGTTCTCGATCACGATCGTCGGATCGTCGCAGTACACCGCGGCGACCAGCAGGTCGTAGGCATCCTGGGCGGTCCACGGCATGCACACCCGCAGGCCCGGAACGTGCAGGAAGAACGCCTCCAGGCTCTGGCTGTGCTGGGCGCAGGCTCCCGGGGCGGAGCCCTGCTGGGTGCGCACCACGACCGGTGCCCGCAGCTCTCCGCGGCTGACGTAATGCACGTTCGCCAGCTGGTTGACGATCTGGTCGAAGGCCACCAGCGAGAAGTCGGCCCACATGATCTCGACGATGGGACGGCGGCCGAGCATGGCCGCGCCCACGGCGGAGCCGAGGATCGCCGACTCGCTGATCGGGGTGTCGAAGACGCGCTCGCCGAAGTCGCGGCGCAGCCCACGGGTGACGCCGAAGACACCGCCCGGTTTGGCGATGTCCTCGCCGTAGAGCAGCGTCTCCGGCAGCTCGCCGAGGCAGCGCCGCAGCGCCGCGTTGACGGCCTCGCCGTAGGTCAGCTTCGCGACGGTGCCGCCTGCCTGCGACGGGCGGAGCGCGGTTGCGGAGATCTCAGACATAGAGGTGGTCCTTCGCGGTCGCCGGGTCGGCGAGCGGCGCGGCGAGCGCCTCGGCCGCCGCCTGCTCGATCTCCGCACGGGCGTCGCGCTCCGCGCCCTCGATCACGGTCTCGGCCACACCGGCGGCCCGCAGCTGCCCGCTCAGCCGGGCCACGGGCTCCCGTCTGCGGGCCTCGTCGAGCTCGCCGGGCCTGCGGTACTGCTCGGCGTCACCGATGTAGTGGCCGACCAGCCGCGCGGTCATCGCCTCCACCAGCGTCGGGCCGCCGCCTTCGCGGGCCAGCTCGACGGCGTCACCGAGCCGGTCGCGCACGACCGCGGGGTCGTTCCCGTCGATCCGCTCACCGGGAATGCCGTAGGCCGCTGCTCGCCGGTAGAGGACCGCGTCGCGGACCATCTCGTCGATGGGGGTCAGCTCCGACCACGTGTTGTTCTCGCAGACGAACACGACCGGAAGGTTCATGGCGGCCGCGAAGTTCATCGCCTCGTGCACCGCGCCCTGGTTCATCGCGCCGTCGCCGAACACCGTGATGGCCACGCGTCCGGAGCCGTCGAACCGGCCGGCGAGCGCCGCTCCCACCGCAATCGGCGCCCCGGCCCCGACGATGCTGTTCTCGCCGAAGAAGCGGTGAGCGGGGTCACTGAGGTGCGCTGATCCGCCCCGGCCCCCGTTGGTGCCGGTGGCCCGGCCCAGTACCTCGCCGAACAGGGCGGCGGGCGCCGCGCCGCAGGCCATGGCCCAGCAGTGCCCGCGGTAGGTCGCGAAGACGGCGTCGTCGGGACCGATCAGCTCCGCTGCGCCGACCGGGATGGCCTCCTGGCCGATGCCCAGGTGGATCGAGCCGACGGCATCACCGGCGAGCCGCAGATCGCGAACCTTCTCCTCGAACGCCCGCATCCGCCATACCTGGTGCAGGTCGGCCAGTAGCCGCTCGGTCGACGCCGCCGGGGCGCTCACGGGCCCGGCTCCCGGGTCAGGCGCGAGTGTGCGCGGACGTGTGTCATCGGTGTGACTCCGATCGGGGTCGGTGCTGGGGGAACGATGCGGGCGGAACGATGCGGGGGAACGTCAGCCGACGGCGAGACTCTGGCCGCCGTCGACGGCGAGGGCCACACCGGTGATGAACGAGGCCTCGTCCGAGGCGAGGAAGAGCGCGGCATGGGCGACGTCCCACGCCGTGCCCATCTTGTTGCGCAGGGGCACGTGCGAGTTGCGCTCGGCGATCACCTGCTCGCGCGTGGCGCCGCCGCGCCCGACGCGGTTCTCGATCGCCATGGGGGTGTCCATGAGGCCGGGCAGGATCGCGTTGGCGCGGATGCCGTACTCGGCGTTCCTGATCGCGATGTGCTCGGTCATCGTCACCACGCCCGCCTTGGACGTGCGGTAGGCGATGTAGGGATAGTTGATGTTCGCCGCGATCGACGAGATGTTCGTGATCACCCCGCCGCCCTGCCCACGCATCACGGGGATGGCGTGCTTGCAGGTGAGCACCATGCCCTGCAGGTTGATCGCCGTGACGCGGGCGAACGCGTCGGCCTCGATCTCGGTGATCGGGGCGTCGCCGCCCGCGATGCTCACGCCGACGTTGTTGTGCAGGATGTCGATCCGGCCGAAGCGCTCGACGCACGTGCCGACCATCGCGGCCACGGCGTCCTCGTCGGTGACGTCGGCCTGCACCGCGAGCGCCTTGCCGCCCTCGGCCTCGATCTCCGCGACCGTGTCCTGCGCGGCGGCGAGATCGCGGTCGGCCGCGAGCACCACGGCGCCCTCCCGGGCCAGGAGCACGGCCGTGGCGCGCCCGTTGCCCGCGGTCTGACCGGGCGTCTGGCCGGCGCCGACCACGACCGCCACCTTGCCCGCCACGCGTTGTCCCATGTCGTCGACCCCTTCGTCGAACGTGTCGCCGGATTCCTGACTAGCGGAGGAACTCCTCGACCCGCTCCGCGCCGAGTCCGATCTCCGCGTAGTGCCGCCGGGCGTTCTCGATCTTGGTGAACACGTCCTCGTACCCCGCGGCGTGGCCGTCGGGATCGACGTAGACGTAGCTCCCCGTGACGTGGAAGAGCGTGATCATCTCCGCGACACCGTCCGGAACGACCAGCGTGTGGGTCTCCCCCGGCGGCTCGAAGGCGTAGCCGCCCTCGGTCGCCTCCCAGTCGTGCTCGAGGTAGTGCCACCGGCCGCGCAGCGTGAACGAGTGCACCGGACCGGCGTGGCGGTGTCGCGAGAGCACCCCGCTGCGGCGCACCCTGAGGAGGTTCACGAAGTAGCCCTGCGACGGCGAGAGCAGGAGTGGGCGGAACGCGACGTCGGGTGCCTGCGGCACCCAGAGCCGATCGTCCGCGTCCAGATCGAGGGCGCCCGGTACGACGAGGTCGGAAACCATGGCGAACGGCTGCCGTCCGCGGAACGGAACGAGGGCCTCAGTGCTCATCGCGTCACCTCGGGTTTCAAATTATGAACCCTTGCGTCACTACTTGAAGAACGGTAACCATGTGGGCGGCACCGCGTCAACGACTCCGACGACGCCACGAACGATGGAGTTCAAACGAATGGCTCTCGTTCCCTACCTGACCGAATCCGACCTGGCCGAGGCCGATCGGCCGCTTCTGGCCCGCCCGATCAACCTCTTCCGCGCCCTCGCCAACTCCCCCGACGGCCTGCGTCACTTCTCCGTGCTGGGACAGTGGATCCGGCATGGCTGCGAGCTCGACCCACGGCTGCGTGAGCTCGCGATCCTGCAGGTCGGGCACATCACGGCCAGCCCGTACGAGTTCAGC
This sequence comes from Pseudonocardia sp., assembly GCA_036498885.1. Lineage (GTDB taxonomy): Bacteria > Actinomycetota > Actinomycetes > Mycobacteriales > Pseudonocardiaceae > Pseudonocardia. The sequence goes on along the minus strand of DASYES010000855.1, from coordinate 5,979 downwards.
CACCACGTGAAGATCGGCTACGACTTCGGCGTGTCCGACGACGACATCACCGCCGTCCTCGCCGCCACGGCGGGGCAGGAGCACGGTCTCGGCCCGGTGGAGACGGCCGTGCTCACCGCGGCCAGGCAGATCACCACGGACGGCCGGATGGCCGAGGGGACCTGGGCCACCCTCGAGGAGCACCTCGGCAGGGCCCGCCTGGTCGACCTGGTCATCATCATCTCGTTCTACAACGCCGTGATCCGCATCCTCGGCACCCTGCAGATCGACGTCGAGCCCGAGTACGAGCGTTATCTCGAGGCCTTCCCGCTCCCCGATCAGCCGCCCGTCCGGACCGCCGCAGACGGACGGGCGGCTGGGGACACATCGGGCAACGGCCATCGGGAGAGGGGCTAGAGGCCGAGGTAGGCCCGCTTGAGGTAGTCACTTTCCAGCAGCTCCTCACGGGAGCCGCGGAAAGTGACTGCCCCGGTGGTCAGCACGACGGCCCGCCCGATCACCTCGAGTGCCTGCGTGGCGTTCTGCTCGATGAGCAGGATCGACACGTCGAGCTCGCGGTGGATGCGGGCCAGCCGCTCGAACATCTCCTCGACGATCACGGGTGCGAGTCCGAGGGAGGGTTCGTCGAGCATCAGCAGCCGCGGCTTCAACATCAGGGCACGGCCCACCGCGAGCATCTGCTGCTCGCCGCCGCTCAGCGATCCCGCCTGCTGCGTCGCGCGTTCCGCGAGCTTCGGAAACAGGGAGAAGACCTCGTCGAGGAGCTGGGCGCGCGACACCGCGGGCGGCGTTACGTAGGCGCCGAGGGCGAGGTTGTCCCGCACCGTGAGCGACGGAAAGACGCGCCTGCGCTCCGGCACGTGGGCGATCCCCGCCGCCGCGATGCGGTGCGGTGCGAGGCCGAGCACCGAGGTCTCGCCGAGCGAGACCGTGCCCGCGGACGGGCGGACGAGGCCGGAGATCGCCTTCAGTAACGTCGACTTGCCGGCGCCGTTGGCGCCGAGCACGCCCATGAACTCGCCGGGCCGCAGCTCGAAGGAGACGTCGACGAGCGCCCTGATGTTGCCGTAGGCGACCGAGAGCCCGTCCACCCGCAGCGGGGCCGCCGCCTCCGACGCCGACCGGCCCGCCCGCGCCGACCACGGGACCCTCATGCCGGCTCACCGAACGTCCTGGCCGCCTGCGGGCCCAGGTAGGCCGCCACCACCTGCGGGTCGCGCATGACCTCCCGCGGCTCGCCCTGCGCGATCAGCGCCCCGTGGTCGAGCACGAGGACGCGGTGGCTCAGCTCCATGATCACCTTCAGCACGTGCTCGATGACGATGATGGTCAGGCCCTGCGCGCCCAGCCGCCGGACGACGCCGATGATGTCGTGGGTCTCCTCCTGATTGAGCCCGCTCATCATCTCGTCGAGCAGCAGCAGCCGCGGCCGGAGCGCCAGCGCGCGGGCGATCTCCACGCGCTTCTGGTCCGCGAGGGGAAGCGCGCCGACCTCGGCGTTCATCAGCGACCCCATGGACAGCAGCTCCGCAACCTCGTCCGCCCGCCGCGCCGCCGCGGTCAGTGACCGGCAGACCGTGCTCGCCGCCAGCGTGATGTTCTCCGCCACGCTCATCGCCCGGAACAGCCGCACCGACTGGAACGTGCGGGCGATACCGAGCCGGGCCACCCGCTCGGGTGGCAGCCCGCTGACGACGGACTCCCCCAGCGTGATCGTGCCCGACGTGGGTCGGACCGCCCCGGCCACGGCGTTGAAGCTGGTGGTCTTGCCGGCGCCGTTGGGCCCGATGATCCCGAGGAGCTCACCCTCGGCCACCGAGAAGCTCACGGCGTTGACGGCCACCAGGCCGCCGAAGCGCACGGTCAGCTCCTCGACCTTCAGCAGCGGTGCGCCGGTCGGCGCCTCCGAAACGGCGGGTGTGGTCATCCGGCGCTCCCCTCCCGGGTCGCCGCCGCGCCCGTGGGCTGGGGGGCGGCAGCCGACGGCGGGGCGGTGAGCCGCACTTGCGGGGCTCGGCGGCGCAAGGACATCAGCCCGCGTGGCTCCACCCACAGGATCACGAGCACGACCAGCGCGTAGACCACCAGGTTGAAACCGGCCGGGTACGCGGAGAGCTGCGAGTTCAGCAGCTGCTGCAGCGGCACGAGCAGCACGGCCCCGATCACCGGTCCCCAGAGCCTGCCGGCCCCGCCGACGAACGCGATCACCGCGATCTGCGTGGCCAACGCGGCACCGAAGGCGCTGTCCGGGTCGATGAACCCGATGTACTGGACGTACACGGATCCAGCCAGCGCGCCCGGGACGGCGCTGATCGCGAGCCCGGCCAGTTTCACCCGGAACGCCAGCACCCCGCAGGCCTGGGCCGCCTCCTGATCGACGGCGACGGCCCGCAGCTGCAGGCCCAACCGGGAACGTTGCACCAGCCACCCACCGGCGAACGCCAGCGCCGCCAGCACCAGGGCGATGTAGTAGAAGACGAGCTTGTCCGAGAAGGCGAACGAGCCCGGGTCGTCACCGAGCAACGGGAGGGTGAGACCGACCTCGCCGCCGGTGAACTGCTCGTAGTGGCCGGTCAGGATGGCGAAGACGAGTGTCAGGGCGAACGTGGCGAGTGAGAAGTAGATGCCGCGCAGGCGCAGCGTGACCGCGCCCAGCAGCAGGGCGACGACGACCGCGAGCACCACTCCGAACAGGAGCCCGACGTAGGCGTTGCCGCCGTACGCGGCCTGCAGGAGCGCCGAGGAGTAGGCGCCCAGGCCGAAGAAGATGCTGTGCCCGAAGGAGATCTGGCCACCGAAGCCGCTGATCACGTTCCAGCCCAGCGAGGCGGCCATGAAGATCAGCGTCAGGGTGGCGACGCTGAGGACGAAGTACGTCTGGATGAACCAGAGCGGCAAGCTCGCGACGAGCACGAGGACGAGGACGCTCAGGCCCCCGGTGGAGCGGGCCGTGCGTGCGATCCGGTGGTCGCGCCCGATCATGCGTGGGCCCTCCGTCCCGCGAGGATGCCCTGCGGACGGAACACCAGCACGAGCACGAACGCGAGGAACAGCCCGACGTCCTGCAGGTCGACGGCCACGTAGATGGCGGTGAGCTGCTGGATCACCCCGACCAGGAGCCCGGCGACGAACGCGCCGACCACGTTGCCGAGCCCGCCCATCACCACGGTGACGAAGGCGATGATCAGGAAGCTGCCGCCGGTGGTAGGGGTGACCGGGTAGTAGGTGGCGAGCACGCAGCCCGCCACTCCGGTGAGCATGATCCCGACGCTGAAGCTCACCGCGTACACGCGGTCCGGATCGATGCCGACCATCGCCGCCATGTCCCTGTCGTCGACGGTGGCCCGGATCGCCTTCCCGTACAGCGTGCGCTGCAGCGCGTGGTAGAGGATCAGGAACACCACGAGCGCGATCAGGAACGACACCAGCCGCGCCTGCGCGATGAACACCCCGAACACGTCGTAGACGCCGGTCAGCACGTCCTGCACGGCGCGTGGGGCCGGGCCGAACAGCATGAGCAGCCCGTTGGAGATCAGGATCGACACCGCCAGCGTGAGCACGAGCTGACCGTGCTGCGCGTCGACGGCGCTGATGCCGGTGATCGACAGCGTCCGCCGGACGATGACCCGGTGGACGATCGCGCCGAGGAGCAGCGACCCGATTGCCACGGGCACGATGCCCAGAAGTGGGCTCAGGCCGAACCATGTGAAGAGCAGCACTGCCCCGAACATGCCGAGCGTCACGAAATCGCCGTGCGCGAAGTTGATGACCCGGGTGATACCGAAGATCAGAGTGAGGCCGCTGCTGAAGAGACCGTACAGCCCGCCCACCAAAATGCCGCTGACCAGGGTCTGCACGAGTGTCGTCACCACGGGATCACGCTCCGCCGTTGGACCGAAGATCGAAGACCGGGACGCACATTTCACAATATGAACGTCTAGAATGCGTTATGAAGACGCTAATCACACGTACGGATCCACGTCAAGACCTTGCAAGTGCTTTGCTTGCTTAGCGTCAAGCAATTAATATCCGGACCATGCTTCGCTCCCTGCCCGCCGGTGGTTCGATCGATCAAGATCAACGACAGGGCGGGGAGCCCCTACCCGGGCGCTGGACCGTCTTCGCCGTGATCGCGATCGCCTTGCTGATGGCCTCGATCGACCAGACGTCGGTGGCCACGGCACTCCCCGCGATCCAGAACGACCTCGGCGGCTCCCTCGCCTGGAGCAGCTGGACGATCACCGTCTACGCGCTCGGCCAGATCATGTCCATGCCCATCGCCGGCAAGCTGAGCGACCAGTTCGGGCGCAAGACGATCTTCCTCATCGCCATCACGATGTTCACCCTGACCTCGCTGTGCGCGGGGATGTCCGGCGACATCGCCACCCTCATCGTCGTGCGCGTGTTCCAGGGCCTGGCCGCCGGAGCGATCGTGCCGTCGGCCACGGGGATCGTCGCCGACCAGTTCGGGCGCGATCGCGACCGGGCCATCGGCCTGTTCACCAGCATCTTCCCGATCGGCGCGATCATCGGGCCCGTCATCGGCGGCGTGCTGGTCACCTACACCTCCTGGCGGGCGATCTTCCTGATCAACCTCCCGTTCGGCGTGGTGCTCGTGGTGCTGGTGGCCCTGCTCATCCGGAAGACACCACGCACCGTCTCCGCCCCCATCGACCTGCGGGGGATCGCCCTGCTCTGCGGGCTGCTGCTGTCCACGATGATCGCGATCACCGCGCTGGGCACGCCCGGAAACCTGCGTCTGCAGATCATCGCGGCCTCGATCGCAGCGGTGGTGGCGGCCGTGCTCTGCTGGCGGTTCCTGCGGCACGCCGGCCGGGATCCACATGCCGTGGTGCCGATGCGGCTCCTGCGCGGTCGCACCTTCGGAACGATGAACACGGTCAACGTGATGTTCGGTGCAGCCGCGCTCGGGTTCGGCACGCTGGTGCCGATCTACGCCGAGGACCGCTACGGCATCGCCCCACTCGCAGCGGGCGGCCTGCTGGCGATCCGGGCGGTCGGGATGATCAGCCTCTCGGGGCTGTCGGTGTTCTTGCTGCGTCGCACCGGGCACCGGATCCTCATGGTCGCCGGCTTCGTCCTCATGATCGTCGGGCTGGTACTCCTGGCGCTGCCCCCTCAGGGCCTCTCCCCGCAGGCGTGGCTCTCGATCGCCGCGGGGATCACCGGTCTCGGCATGGGCATGGCGGCACCGGCGAGCAACAACGCCTCCCTGCACCTCGCGCCCCGCGAGATCTCGGCGATCACCGGGCTGCGCGGGATGTTCCGCCAGTCCGGCGCGATCGTGTCGATCACGGTCACCACGGCGCTGCTGTCGGTCAGCGCATCGCCCGGAATCACGCAGGCCTACGTCTTCGCCGTGTTCGCGGTGATCCTGCTGGCCGCCGTCCCGCTGATCGTGTCGATGCCCGACCATCGAGGCAGCTGGTGAGGCATTCGTCGGGGTCCACTCGCGGGTAACGTGCCGCCATGGACACCGTGCGCGGGGTGCTGATCGACATCGACGGCGTGCTGACGGTGTCCTGGGAGCCGCTGGACGGCGCCGTCGACGCGCTGCGCGCCATCCGCGACGCCGGGCTCCCGGTCGCGCTGGTCACCAACACGACGTCCCGCACAAGGCGGCGGATCGCTGCCACGCTCGCGGATGCCGGGTTCCCGGTGGGACAGCAGGACGTCCTCACCGCGCCGGCCACCACGGCCGCGTACCTGCGCGAGCATCATCCGGACGCGGAGTGCCTGCTGCTGAACAGCGGTGACGTCCACGAGGACCTCGAGGGCGTGCGGCTTGTCTCGGGGCCCGGCGCAGAACCGGACGTGGTTGTGCTGGGCGGCGCCGGCCCGGAGTTCGGCTACGAGGCCCTCAACGAGGTGTTCGGCCACCTCCAGCGCGGAGCCGAACTGCTCGCCATGCACCGCAACCTGTTCTGGCGCACCGACGCCGGGATGCAACTCGACAGC
>DASYES010000854.1:0-1694 GCA_036498885.1 Pseudonocardia sp. | reverse complement strand
ACCAGCGGCAGCGGGAGCACCGACCTCCAGACGCTCACCGCCGTCGCCCAGCGGCTGGCGCGCACGGCGGTGCCCGAGGGCGGTGTGCGGTTGATCGGGGTGTCGCTTGCCGGTCTCATCGACAACCCCCCGCCTGCGCTGTTCGAGCCGGGCCGGTTCGAAGCCGATCCCACCGACCCGATCGCCGGTCTCGCGCCCGCCGCGTCCGATGTCGACGAGGTGCCCACGGCGACGCCGGCAGCCGTCCACACCGAGCGCCCGTGGCGTCCCGGCGACGACGTGCGCCACCCGGAGCACGGTCACGGCTGGGTGCAGGGAGCGGGGCACGGCCGCGTCACGGTCCGATTCGAGACCCGTAGCACCGGCCCGGGTCGCGCACGCACCTTCGCCGCCGCCGACGACGGCCTCGTCCGGGCGGATCCGCTGGGCAGCCTGGAGTGACGAGGCGACGCGCCCGACCTCACGAGCGCCCTACGACGAGGGTCGTCCGGGCCACCACCCGACGGAACCTTCGTGCGGCGTGCGTGTCGATGATGTCACCGCGGGCGCGATGGTCGCGGGTGACGGTCACGCAGGCGGTCGCCATGGGCGCGGCGGCAGCACCGGGAGCCCGCTCGGGGCGCACTGGCCGCCTCGCTCCCCGGCCAGCCGGAAGATCAGCCAGCCGATCACTCCCGCCAGGATCGAGCCGGCGAGGATGCCGATCTTCGCGTCGTTCACCAGCACCGGGTCGGTCAGGGCCAGTTCGGTGATGAACAGGGCGACCGTGAACCCGATGCCCGCGAGCCCGGCGCCACCGATCAGCTGGCCCCACCGCAGTGTGTCGGGCACCCGCCCGATACCGGTGCGCAGTGCTATCCAGGTGCCCAGGCTGACCCCGACCAGCTTGCCAACCGTCAGGCCGACCACGATGCCCCAGAAGATCGGCGACGCGATGGCAGCGGCGATTGCGTCGCGCGAGAGCACCACACCGGCGTTGGCCAGCACGAAGATCGGGACGATCACGTAGCTGCTCCACGGCTGGATGCGCAGCTGCAGCCGCTCGTTCGGCGATACCGTCTCCGCAGCGGCGGCCTGGGCGGCGAGGGCTCGTTCCGGGCTGGGGTCGACGAGCAAGCTGCCGCCCAGCACCTGCACCCTCGCGATGTCGCGTGGCCGCGGGGCGTAGGCGTTGACGAGCAGGCCGAGCGCGACGCCGACGACGCTCGGGTGCACGCCGGACTCCAGCACTGACACCCACATCACCACCGCGATCACGACGTAGATCGGCGTGCGCCAGAAGTCGACGAATCGCAGACCCAACAGCGCCAGGAACAGAACGACGGCCAGGAGCAACGCTGTGTAATTCACCTGGTGGGTGTAGAAGATGGCGATCGCGAGCACGGCACCGATGTCGTCGACGATTGCGAGCGCAAGCAGGAACACCCGGAGCTGATCCGGGCAGCGCGGCCCGATCAGGGCGAGCATGCCGATGACGATCGCCGTGTCGGTCGAGATCGGGATGCCCCACGCGCCTGCGGCCGGTCCGCCCGCGTTGAACAGCAGGAAGATCGCCGCGGGCAGGATCAGGCCGCCGATGGCGGCCACTGCCGGGGTGGCGAGCGCCCGCACGCCCCGCAGCTCGCCCATCACGGTCTCGCGCGAGATCTCGAGGCCGACACTGAGGAAGAACAGCACCATGAGGCCGTCGTTGA
>DASYES010000853.1:0-3925 GCA_036498885.1 Pseudonocardia sp. | reverse complement strand
GCCTGTTGCGGCGCAACATTCTGATCTACGGGTTGGGCGGGGTGGTGATGCCGTTCGTCGGGATCTTCGTCATCGACCTGCTCGTCCGTCTGATTCCGGGGATCTGAGATTCATGCTCACCACGCTGTGGCGCCAGACCGTCACCGGGCTGCGGGTGCTGATCGCACTCACCATCCTCTGCGGGATCATCTACCCGCTGGCCGTGTACGGGGTGGGGCACATCCCGGGGCTGGGCGCCAACGCCGAAGGCTCGATCATCCACGGCGTCGACGGCACCCCGGTGGGGTCGTCGTTGATCGGGGTCGACCCGGTCCCGACCGACCCGGGCGCCGACCCCTACTTCCACACCCGGCCCTCGGCCTCCTCGACCGGCCCGCTGGGCCCGGGCGACACCACCACATCCGGTGGCTCCAACAAGAGCGGGTTCAACCAGGACCTGCTCGACACGATCAACCAACGACGGGCACTGATCGCGCACCGCGAGGGCGTGGACCCCACCCTCGTACCGCCCGACGCCGTGACCGCGTCCGCGTCCGGGCTGGACCCCGACATCAGCCCCGCCTACGCCACACTGCAGATCGCCCGCGTCGCCCGAGTCACCGGGCTGTCCCAAGACCAGGTCCGTGACCTCGTCGCGAACGCCAGCACCGGCCGCATCCTCGGCTTCCTCGGCGAACCCACGGTCAACGTCACCGAACTGAACCTCGCGGTGCAGGAGGCACGGCTCTGACCGCAGCATCCGCTCCCCATGTGCGCAGGTCGTCGTCACGGTGGCGCCGACCCCCGCGGGCATGGGCTTCGGTCCGGCTCGGGCGACAGGGCACTCCACCGCACCTCCTCGGCAACAAGGCCGGTCCGGAGGCGGCGCAGCACGATGTCGTCGATCTTCCGGGCGTCGCGCAGCCGCACAACCGCGGCGCGCTCCACCGCGATCAGCGCCGCACGCAACCGCTGGTCGTCCGCGTGCTCGCCGCGCTCGGCCGCGAGAGCCGGGTCGTCGGTGGACATCAGGGGGTCGGCCGGTACGTGCAGGTGCTCATCGCAGTCGGCACGTACCCGCTCGACGACCGCGGGCCCGATGCCCAGCCGCTCGGCAGTGGCAGGCAGGGTGGACGACCCTGCCTCAGTGGAGATCAGCTCGGCGAGAGCCTGTTCACCGGCAATGCCGTCGTCGGGCCGCCGGCCGGTGACGCGATCCGCCGAAGCGACGCCGGCCGGCTGAGCCCGATCACGGCGCAGCCGATCACGACAACCACCCTGCAGCACGAGTTGATCCTGCACGGGTTCCACCCCTCCGCCCGGTGTCGCGGCCTCGGACGCAGGCTTCCCACCGCGGGGACGCACACTGTTGCTGCAGGCCCCACCCCTTCTTCTCGCTTCGGTGTTCCACGGCCACCACGGGCAGAATCGATGCCGTGAGCAGGCGGGGAGAGTTGCGGATCTACCTCGGGGCCGCACCCGGCGTGGGGAAGACCTACGCCATGCTCGCGGAAGCTCGGCGCCGCCAGGAGCGGGGCACCGACGTCGTGGTCGGGATCGTCGAGACCCATGACCGGGCCAAGACGGCCGCGCTGCTGGAGGGTCTCGAGGTCATTCCCCGCCGGCCCGTCGGCGGCCACCCCGGCCTCGACGAGCTCGACGTGGACGCCGTCATCGCGCGCGATCCCCAGGTCGCGCTGGTCGACGAGCTCGCCCACACCAACGCACCCGGCTCGCGCAACCGGAAACGCTGGCAGGACGTCGAGGCGCTGCTCTACGCGGGCATCGACGTCCTGACCACGGTGAACGTGCAGCACCTCGAGTCGCTCAACGACGTCGTGGAGCGCATCACCGGCGTGCACCAGCAGGAGACAGTGCCGGACGAGGTGGTGCGCCGGGCAGAACAGATCGAGCTGGTCGACATCACGCCGGAGGCGCTGCGCAGGCGCATGGCGCACGGCAATGTCTACGGCGCCGAGAAGGTCGACGCGGCCCTGGCGAACTACTTCCAGCCGAGCAACCTCACCGCGCTGCGCGAGCTGGCCCTGCTCTGGGTGGCCGACGAGGTGGACGTCGCGCTGCAGCGGTACCGCAGCGAGAAGAAGATCAGCGATACCTGGGAGACCCGCGAACGGGTCGTCGTCGCCCTGACAGGGGACAAGGAGAGCGAGACGGTGTTGCGCCGCGCCGCCCGGATCGCCAAGCGTGCGGGCGCTGCCGACCTGCTGGCCGTGCACGTGCTACGCGGCGACGGGCTCGCCGGGCCTCCGGTCGGCGCGGTGTCGCGGCTGCGCACCCTCGCCGAGGACGTCGGCGCGAGCTTCCACACCGTGGTCGGCGGCGAGGACGTGCCCGCCGCGCTGCTCGACTTCGCCCGCGGTGCCAACGCCACCCAGCTCGTGATCGGCACGTCCCGCCGGTCACGGCTCGCGCGCGTGTTCGTGGAGGGGATCGGAGCCCACGTCGTGCGCGAGTCCGGCACGATCGACGTGCACATGGTCACCCACCACCAGGCCGGCCGCGGGCTGCGGCTCCCGGTGCTGCACAGCGGGCTCCCGGCGATCCGCAAGGGGCTGGGCTGGGCGCTCGCGCCTGCCCTGCCGCTGGCGGCCACCGGCCTGGGCATCGCGCTGCGGAGCACGATCGGGATGTCCACCGACATCGTGCTGTACTTCCTCGCCACCGTCGTCGTCGCGATGGTGGGGGGCCTCGGCCCCGCCGTGGTCGCCGCGGTGGTCGGAGGCCTGCTGCTGAACTTCTTCCTGACCCCTCCGCTGTACTCCTTCACGATCGCGCAGGGGGAGAACCTCCTGGCGATCGCGGCGATGGTGGTGGTGGCTGTGCTCGTGGCGCTCGTCGTCGACCGGGCGGCGAGGCGCGCCCAGCAGGCGGCGCGCGCCCGTGCGGAAGGGGCTCTGCTGGCCTCGTTCGCCCGCACCGTGCTCACCCGCAGCGATCCGCTTCCGCGGCTGCTCGAGAAGGTGCGTGAGGCGTTCGGCCTGCACTCGGTGTCGCTGCTGGAGCGCACCGGTGGGTCGGCTGTGGACGAGTGGGCCTGCGTCACCTCGTCCGGGTCCTCGGGTTGCATGGCACCCGAGGAGGCCGACGTCGACGTGGAGATCGAGGACGACCTGCATCTGGTCGGCACCGGCCGGTCGCTGGCCGCCGCGGACCGGCGACTGCTGGAGGTGGTGGGTGGTCAGGCACTGCTTGCGCTGCGCAGCCAGCGGGCCGCTGCGGAGGCCGACGCCTCGCGGCGCCGGGCCCATGCCACCGAGACGCGCAGCGCGCTGTTGTCGACCGTCGGTCACGATCTGCGCAGCCCGCTCACCTCGATCAAGGCCGCGGCCGGGAGCCTGCGCGATCCGAACCTCCAGCTGCCGGCATCCGACCGCCAGGAGCTGACCGCCACCATCGAGGAATCTGCCGACCGGTTGACTGCGCTCGTGGACAACCTGCTCGACTCCGCGCGGCTCGCCTCGGGCACGCTCACGCCGCTCCTCGCGCCGACCGGGTACGGCGAGGTGGCAGGCCGGGCGCTGGTGGGGCTGCCGGACGCGGAGAAGGTCACGGTGGACATCGACGAGTCGCTCCCCGACGTCGTCGCGGACGCGGGCCTGCTGGAGCGCGTCGTCGCGAACGTCGTCGACAATGCCCTGCGCTACGCCGCCGACGCCTCGATCGTGCTGCGGGCCAGCGCGCACGCCGACCGCGTCGAGCTGCGGATCGTCGACTCCGGGCCAGGGGTTCCGCGCACCGAGCGGGAGGCATTGTTCGCCCCGTTCCTGCGGCTCGGCGCCGCGTTGCCGAGCGACCGCGACGGAGCGACGGGCGTGGGTCTCGGGCTCTCGGTCGCCCGCGGGCTGACGGAGGCGATGTGCGGCACCCTGACCGCGGAGGACACACCCGGCGGCGGCCTCACCGTGGTCGTAGCGCTGCCTGTATG
>DASYES010000852.1:0-3012 GCA_036498885.1 Pseudonocardia sp. | reverse complement strand
AGCCGTGCCTGCAGGTCCAACCCGTACTGCGTGTCGAAGTACTCGTCGAAGAGCGCTTCGGAGTACACGGGCTCGTACAGGGAGTCGGCGGGGAACCGGATGCTCACCCGGGCCTCGACGGCGTCGGCCGGGACGACGAGGTTCGGCCTGCGCTGCTGCGGCTCGTCGAAGAACTCGGTGAGTCCCAGTGCCCCCACCTGGACAGCCCATGCCTGCACGTAGTCGGTGAGCACGGTCCCCATCCGCGGATCGGTGCTGTCGAAGGGCTGGCTCAGCGGCTGGACGATCCGGTCGGGGAGGCCCGTAGTTACCCGCTCCGCGTTCCTGACCACGGAGTGGAGGTCGGGCACACCCACGTAGAGGCTCGCCAGTACCCGCCCGCCGCGGCGCTCGTGCCAGACGCGCAGCATCGCCAGCCGCGGCCTCAGCCAGTCCTGGGCGTGCTCCCGACGAACGCCGAACTCGCACTGCACGCAGTCCCGCGCACCGAGCAGGATCTCGATCGGATCGTTCTCCACCCCCACGACGGCATCGATCAGGCCGCCGCCATCCGCGTCGACGATCCTCGCTGCGACATCAGGTGGGGCCCGCTCACGAGCGACGAACGGCTGATCGCCCGCCTCGTCCGTGACCAGCGTCCAGTAGTGCTCCCACGCGCCGGCCGTTGCCTGCTCCCTGCTGCCGCTGCGTTGCCACACCTCCAGGTAGCGAGCCACCATTGACATGGTCGTGTCGGTCGCGACCTCGTCGTGCAGGATGAGGCGCCCGAGGACGGCGGGCATGTCCGCCGGGATCGGGAGCGCAGGATCCAACTCGGCCCCCAGCGCCGCGGCCAGGGGTCGCGCCAGCACCTCATGGCGCAGGCTGTGCGTCAGTTCGTCGATCAGACCGGGGCAACACCGCGCTGCTGCCCCCGGTCCCCGCCGGGTCGTCAGGTCGGCGAGCCGAGCCGCCAGATCCGTCAGGCGGTCTGTCACCTCCTCCGCCACGGCAGGTGCGGTGTCGAAAACCGGCCTGGCCCGCGTCAGCACCTGGATCAACCGCATCCCGGCGCCGACGAACTGTGCGGCGTCACGCGGCGGCGCCAGCTCGAACAACGCCTCGGCAGCTGCGACCACCGGACCAGCGGTGGACCTCCAGTCCGACCAGCGCCACAGCCCGCGCAACTGCTGTGCCGACCGCTGGTCCTTCGACAGCTCGACCACATAGCGGGGGATGCCGGGCCCGGCCGCAGAGATGGTCGCGAGGCCGAGGACGAACCACTCCTTGGCCTCATGGCGCGCGTGCCTCCAGAATCCCGGGAACCATCCCGGCACTGCGCCGTCGTGGGCAGCGGCCAATGCATCGAGAACCCACGCAGGTGGTTGCTCCAGGAAGCCCCACTCGATGGGCAGATGGGTCTGCCCGAGTGCCTCCGCCACCATCGACAGGATGCTGCTGGTCAGCTGATCCGACGGTCGGGTGGCCACCCGCTCCAGCTGCCGCCACACCCTCAGCCGATAGCTGGTGCCTCTCCCGCGGTCCAGAACAGCGGCCCCCCAGATCAGCTCCGCGAGCCGCAGCCGCTCCTCGGTGATCTGCGCTGCGTGCTGCCCAGCGTCGACCAGCGCCCATACCGGGTCGGCCAGCACGGCCAGCACCAGGTTCACGGAGGTCAGACCACCGACGAGCTCATCCGTGATCGGCGCCGCCAGCTGCGTTGACCTCTCGGCGAGGAGCACCTTCGACCTCGCGGCCGACATCACCGTGACCGGCGCATCGCGGCGGGACAGATCACCGACCGGGCTCACCACAGCCGCGACCCCGGCTTCGAGCCGCTGCTGTGTCGTGGCCGCCTGCCACCCGCGCGCCGCCCACCGGGCATGATCGGTCAGCCTGCTCGGACCATCGAGGAAGCCCCAATCGCCGTCGGCCGCCACTGGATGATCGACTGCGTCCGTCAACAGTCGCACCAACCGCTTGTCGCGGTCGCTCCTCCGATCACGGGGCGTCCCGGCGAGCCGGCCCAGCTCCGCCCACCCGCGGGCCCAGAACTCGGCCCCGTGCTGCGGGCGGACGAGCGCGAGCAGGATCTCCGCAGCCGGCAACCGCATCGCCTGCACGTCGTCCTCGGCGAGCCCGCGCAGCCGAGCCAGCTCACGGTGCGCCAGCAACTCCCGCTCGGCCTCGTCGAGCAGGGGCAGCCGCGCCAGCACCTCCTCGTCGACGAACACCGCGGGTCGGCCCGGCTCCACAGGGTCCGGCGCGACGAACATGACCACTGCGAACCGCGCCGGCGCCGTCCCGTTCAGGCCCGTCACGGCGAAGACGCGGGGGTCCTGCACCGCCCACACAGAGGCGGGGTCCATCACGGTCCTGGTGCGCGAGTCCGCCCGGATCTCACGCATCCGTCCGTGCCGGAACGCCCGCTCCAACCGCTGGACCGTTTCTGCGTACTCGCGGTCGTCAAGTCGCGTGGGCTCGCCCGTCTGCCCCGCGACCGCGACCGCCCCACCTCGCCGCTCCCGCGCATCACGTGGCGGCCCACGACGATCGAACAACCGCGTGAGCCGGCGCAGCACCGACGGAACAGCAGCTGAACGGGTCGCGGAACCCGCCAGTGCGAACGGCGCACGTCGGGCGTGCAGCAGCAGTGCCGGTTCGGGCCCCGGCAGGCGCACGGCTGCCTGACGGGCTCGCAGGGCCCGCATCACGGCCACGGCCGCGCCGGTGAAGCCCACGGCCGCCGCCACGCCGGGCGACACCACCATGCCGAGCACTCCCAGCGCCCCGACGGCTGCAGTCGCACCGATCATGAGGCCGAGCGTCACCGCTCCCTCGTCACCGTGCTCGATGTCACTGAACAGGTGGTCGTCGGAGGACTCGTCGTCGGGGAGTCCGATTCCCTGCTGCGGGAATTCCGAATCGGGCCCGCTCCACGCCTCGCGCCGCTGTGCCTGCCAAGCATCGCCGGTGATGGTGCCGTGCTCCTGGACCTCCCGCAGTCGCTCGAGCGCAGCCTCGACCTCGTAG
>DASYES010000851.1:0-3069 GCA_036498885.1 Pseudonocardia sp. | reverse complement strand
CAGCGTCCACTCCTCGCCCGCTGCCGCGAGTCGCGGGGTGGTCGTCACGGGTGCCGGGCCGACCGGCGCGACCGGACCCGACCGGACCCGTCGCGCGGGATCGGGCAGCATGCGGAGCGGCGCCACCGCGGTGTGGGCGGCGAGGTCTGCGTCGCCCGCGGCCACACGGCCGCACCACTCCGTGTCGCTGCAGATCGTGCGTCCGCCACCGCCCTCGACGAGGAACGTGTCGGCCGAGCCGCAGAGCGCGCACCGCTGCTCCGGGCCGCCCTCCACCTCGAACGGCACGTCGTCGAACGTCAGCGGCTCGACGTCGGTGCCGGGCGGCACGGCGTAGATCCGCTTCTCCCGACCCGCGCCGAACAGGCTCAGGTGCGGCGCCTGGTGCAGCCGCGGGACGTCCCAGCGCGGGATCGGCGTGGTCGCCATGACATAGCGCCCACCGACGAGCACCGGGTAACCGGTGGATTTGGTGATCACGCCGTTGCGCACCAGGTCCTCGTAGAGGCTCACCCAGATCGACGCGTAGTCGCCCTCGGCGTGCATCCGGTCGCACTCGGCGGTGGAGCGTTCCACTCCACGCAGCGGTTCCGGCACCGGCACCTGCAGCACGAGGACGTGCTCGTCGGTCAGCGGCTGCTCGGGGATGCGGTGACGGGACTGCACGACGGTCGCCTCGCGGCTGTCCGTCGTCTCCTCGCAGCCCTCGGTGGACGCGATCATCCGGCGGAGGTTGGTGGCGTTGACCCCGGCGTCGTCGCCCTGGTCGATCACCTTGACGGTATCGTCGGCGCCGATCACGGCCAGGGTGACCTGCAGGCCGCCTGACCCCCACCCGCGTGCCACCGGCATCTCCCGCGAGCCGAAGGGCACCTGGTGGCCCGGCACGCACACGGCGGTCAGTGCGGCCCGGCGGATCTCGCGCCGCGCGCCCTCGTCCAGCAGTCCCTGCCCCTCCTCGCCCGAGTCGATCTCGGCGAGCAGGTCCACGACGGCGGTCATTCGCAGTCCTTCCCGATCGGGTCCGTCGCGCGCGGCCGCTCCCCGGTCCCGCGCACGGCGAGCTTCCGGTCGACCATCGAGCGGAAGGTTACGTAGTGGGGCAGCTTCAGGTGCTCGAGGAAGCCGCCGGAGTCGAGCCCGTCGACGGTGAGCAGGAGCAGCTGCTCCAGTGGGGTGTCGCGACCGAAGCGGCGGCACGCGATGTCGAGGTTCGCCATGGCGATGGCCTTGCGCTCGTTGTGCCCGAAACACAGGCCGTAGCCGAGATCGAAGCGGGCGCGGTCCTCGTCGGCCCCGTCGAGGTCCTCGATCGCCTCGGTCTCAGTGGCCCGGAAGTGCCCGACGGTGACCGGCGCGCCGGTGTGCGGGTGCTTCACCCGCAGCGGCAGCCTGCCGTGGCGGACCTCGCCGAGCGTGACCTCGTGGACGTTCCCGTCCGGACCGAGGATCGAGCGGTACCAGAGTCCGACGAGGGCGCCGGTCTCCGCGCGCGCCATGCTCGCGAGCACCGCCGAGCGCGGCGCCGGCGGACGGGCCGGGCGGCGGGTCACGTCGAAGGGCTCGGGTCGCGGAGCCGTGGGATCGGCAGGCC
The DNA here is from genome assembly GCA_036498885.1 of Pseudonocardia sp. Lineage (GTDB taxonomy): Bacteria > Actinomycetota > Actinomycetes > Mycobacteriales > Pseudonocardiaceae > Pseudonocardia. The sequence goes on along the minus strand of DASYES010000851.1, from coordinate 1,475 downwards.
GGTGGTCGACCAGCAGATCCATCTCGCGCAGCAGCTCCGAGAACCGCCGCGGCCTGCGCTCGTCCGGCCGCCCACCGTTCCGCGAGTCGCCCGTTCCAAGCCCGCGAGTCGCCCCGTTCCCGTCGGCGAGTCGCCCGTTGCCGTTCGGCGAGTCGCGCGTTCCGAGCCCGTGATTCGCCGCGTGGCCGTTCCCGTTCCCGTTCGTGGCCGCGGGCGGCCCGTCGAGACGCTCGAGCAGCCGCCCCGTGTAGTCCGACGTGCGACCGAGCAGCTGCGGTCCCTCGGGCGTGCGGTGGGCCGGGACGATCCGGCGCAGCACCACCATCTCGTCGGGATCCACCGGCTCGCTGCGCGCCAGCCGGGGCAGCGCCGAGCGATGGGCGCGCACGAGGTGCGCGGCCTCCAGCGTGTCACCCTCGGCCTGCCGGAATGCGTGGGCGGCCGTCTGCTCGTCGTAGAGCCCGGCCTCCCCCATCACACGATCCACGGCCAGCCGGAACCGCGCCGTGATCTGGCCGGTGTCGGCCCACGGCGCCGGCGCGTGGTCGCGCGAGCGACGCACCAGGTCCTCCGCGGCAAGGATGGCCTCCAGACCGCCGCGGGCTCCTGAGTACCCCATGGTCAGCTCCCTTCGTTCGTACGCGTGCTGCGCGGCAGGCCGACGCACATGCCATCGGGGTCCACGAGCAGCAGGTCGGCGCCCGCGGGGTAGGCCACCGCGGCGCGGACGTCGAGCCAGCCCACCGGCAGCCCGGTGGGGGCGATCACGGCACCGGGCGCCGCTCCCGGGCCCTCCAGCCGCACGACCGGTCCCCCGGTCAGGGCGGGCACGGCGAGCGCGACCAGCGCAGCCTCTTCCGGGTCGGCCGGAGTCCCTACCCGGATGGTCCGTAGCTCGTTCACAGTGACCGGCCGCAGCGCCGCCACCAGCCGCGCCTCCCCGAGGCCGGCGCCGGGCGCCGACGTCGCAGTCGTGACGGCCCGCAGCCACTGCTCGCTGTCGGCGCTCGTGGCGTCGAGCACGCACACGGGCGTGTCGAGGTCGGCGAGGGCGAGGAGCGGTGCCAGCGCCGCCGGCACCCCGGCAGGCGCCGGCAGGTGCGTCGCCGTACCCGGCCGGGCCAGGGCGTCGAGCACCGTACGGAAGATGCGTTGGGCGTCCCGATTCCCTGGCCGGACCAGGACGGGTGCCGTTGCGGTGCTGGTCATGCGAGCTCCTCGAACGCGACGACTGTGGGGCCGAGCACGGCCCATTCCGCGGCCTCGGCAGCGGCCTCACGCGCAGCGACACGGCGGCACAGCTCGGCCACCTCGCCCGCCATCGGTCTGTCCGCTTCCGCCTCGGCGTCGCACACGGCCGCGGCGAGCACAGCCACCCGGTCGTCGCCGAGGCGCATCGCCCATCCGCGGGTCCCGGCCAGCTCGACCTCCGCACGGCAGGCGAGCACGTCGCCCAGCAGGAACCGTTCGTGGCC
>DASYES010000850.1:0-2944 GCA_036498885.1 Pseudonocardia sp. | reverse complement strand
CCGACCGAAGCGCCGCGGCTGCTGCTCGGCGTGCTTGCGGTCGAGCCGCCGCACCCGCTGGTCCTCGACCGCGGCCTCGTCGGACTCGGGCTCGTCGTCGAACTCCTCGACGTCGAGGTCCTCCGCATACTCCGCGTACTCGCCGTCGTCGACGGGGAAGACGGTGGTCTCCGCCTCGGCGGCCTCGGCCGCGTGCCTGCGGGCCGCACGGCGACCGGCCGTCGCTCCCTCCACCGTCGGTGTCTCGTCCGGCGGCACGTCCCACGGAGCCCGCTCGGGGTGGCCCACGGGGAACATCGAGGGGTAGGACGAAGCCGGCCCGGGTGGCATCGGACGGCCCGGAGGCGGCCCGATCATGCCCGGAGCCGCGCCCGGCATCACGCTCCACGACCGCGGGCCCTCGTCCGGTCCAGCGGCCAGCACCCACGAGGCCTGCCCGACTCCGGCAGGCGCTCCCTGCCGGATACCGGCACGCAGCGCCGCATTGGTCCGCTCCTCGGCCGCAGCCGCGGCCGTCGCTTCGTCGGATGCCCGGCCGGCGGCGTCCGCGGCGGCCTCCGCCTCTTCGGCCGCCCGCGCGGCGGCCGCGATGGCCGCTGCAGCCCTGGCCGCCGCGGCAGCGGCATCGATCTCGGCCACCATGGCGGCCTGCTCGGCCGAGGCCCGCCTGCGGGCGAGCTCGTCGAGCGCTTCCATGCTCACGGGCGGTGTTCTCAGGAGATCGCCCATGTACGGGCGATCCTCGGTCAGAACGCTCTCGCGGCTCTCGGCCAGCACACCGCTCGTACCGTCATCGGTCGCGGCGTGCCGGGCCAAGGGCCGTCCACTTACCACCTCACCGGCCATCGCACACTCCCCATCCAGGGCCGCCATCCGGCCTTTTCTCACTCGGGTCAACGACCCGATGTGGAAAAGAGCGCGGTCCCGGCGGAAGGGGTGCCTGGCTGAGTGAGACCCGGTACCACCTGTGGCGATTCCCGGGTCGCGATGTCCCGCCTTTCTCACCCGATGTGATCGTCAACGCACGACAGAACCGCCACCTTCGGCGTGTCGTGCGCACCGGGTAATCACAGCGATCAAGCGGCGGCGTCGAGTGCGCCGCGAACGGCCGCAGTGAGCAGATCGAGGTGATCGTCGGTGAGGGTGAGCGGTGGCGAGAACGCGACCGCGCTGATCATCGGGCGGATCAGGACACCCCGGTCACGGGCGTGGCGTGCGACCACAGCAGGAAGCCCGGGTTGCGCTGCCAGCCGCTCGGGGTCGAACTCCAGGGCCCCGAGCACCCCGGTGCCACCGCGGACCTCGGCCACCAGCGGATGGTCGCCCAGCGAACGCAGAGCCGCGTGCAGCGCGGTCTCCAACGACTCGGCCCGCTTGAGCAGGCCCTCGTCGGCCAGGACGTCGAGATTGGCGAGAGCGGCGGCACAGACCGTCGGATGCCCGGCGTAGGTGGCGCCGTGCCGGAATGCGGGAGCGCCCGGTTCCCAGAACGGAGCAGCCACGCGTTCGTGGACCACCACTCCGCCCAGCGGCAGGTACCCGCTCGTCACGCCCTTGGCGAAAACGACGAGATCGGGGACGACACCGAAACGGTCGACGCCGAACCAGTCGCCCAGCCGTCCGAAACCGCAGATCACGCTGTCGACCACGAACAGCACGCCATGGCGGCTGCAGATATCGCGGGTCTGCTCGATATAGCCCGGAGGCGGGGGAAGCACGCCGCCCGCGCCGATCACCGGCTCCACGAAGAACGCGGCCACCCGCTCCCGCCCGATCAGCTCGATCTCCTTCTCGAGCGCGGCGGGATCGTCGTAGGCCACGCGGACGACGTCCGGCACGAACGGCGCGGCGAGCCGGTTGGCCGGCATGCCGCCGAGCGACGTGCCGAAACCGTGGGTGCCGTGATAGGCGTACTCGCGGCTGATCAGCACCGTGCGCTCCGGCTCACCGGTGCGCGCGAAGTACTCCCGCGACATCTTGGCCGCCGTGTCGATCGCATCCCCGCCACCGCTGGCCAGGAAGACCTTCGCTCCGGGCATCGGCGCGAGCGCGGCGAGGCGGCGGCTGAGCTCCTGGGCCGGACGGTTCGCGAAGTCGCCGAACGTCTGGTACGTGGCGAGCTCGCGCATCTGGGCCGCGACCGCCTCGACGATCTCGGCCCGCCCGTGCCCGGCGTTGACGCACCACAGGCTCGCCGTGGCGTCGAGGTAGCGGCTCCCCTGCTCGTCGAAGAGCCAGACGTCCTCGCCGCGGGTGATCACGAACTCGGAGTGGCGAACCGCGCCCATCGGGGCGAAGGGGTGCCAGAAAGCGGTGTCCGTCCCGGTATCGCTCATGCGTGATCACCCTACCCGCGAAGGGACACACCTACCTCGGGTCGGACACCGGGCTTCCGCCCGACACCCTGCACCACAGGAGCTACTTCGCGAACAGCTGCGACCGATCCTTGAACGCCTTGAACTCGAGCGCGTTGCCGGCGGGGTCGAGCAGGAACATCGTCCACTGCTCGCCGGGATCCCCTGCGAACCGCAGGTAGGGCTCGATCACGAACTCCGTGCCCGCTGCGCGGAGCCGCTCGGCCATCTCGTGGAACCGCTCCACTGTGAGCACGAGCCCGAAGTGCGGCACCGGCACGCGGTGCCCGTCCACATCGCTGTGGCCGACAGGCCCGGAGCCGGGCGCCCGATGGGTGACGAACTGGTGGCCGTCGAGGTCCCAGTCCACCCAGTGGACATCCGAGCGGCCCTCGGCGAGACCGAGCACTCCGCCGTAGAACTCGCGGGCGCGCGCGATGTCGTCGACGGGGACGGCCAGGTGGAAGGGGGACAGTTCCGTCACGTTCGCTCCTGTCACGTTCATTCCTCGATCTCCGGACGCGCTCCGGCGTCCACCGCCGAGTCGACCACGCGTGCTGCCTCCGCGCAGCACCGGTGTCACGCCGGTC
>DASYES010000849.1:0-2989 GCA_036498885.1 Pseudonocardia sp. | reverse complement strand
GCACGGGTAGTCGTCCTCGGCCGAGTAGCCGGGGTAGAGGATGCCGACAGCCACTGTCGGTGTAGCTGAAGTCATGCCGCTCCCGGTTCCAGGTGGGGCACCCCGGCGCGCAGCAGGCGTCCACCGCCGATCGCCTCCCGGCCCATCGACCGCAGCGCGGCCCACATGGTGACCTGGTTGGCGGTGAGCACCGGCTTGTCGAGCGCGAGCTCGAGCGGCTCGATGAGGTCGTAGCTGGGCAGGTTGGTGCAGCTGATGAACAGGCCGTCCGCATCGTCGGCGTCGACGGTGCGCACGATCTCGACGATCTCGGCGTAGCTGACCCGCCAGATGTTGCCGAGCAGCCCCAGCCCCTCGCAGGACACCGTCTGCACGCCGTGCTCGGCGAGGTAGTTCACGAGCCGGCGCGTGACCGGCTCGACATACGGCGTGGCGATCGCGAGTCGTGTGATTCCGAGGACCTTGAGCGCGTCGATCAACGCCCCCGACGTGGTGCAGGCCGCGGGCGCTCCCGCGCCCTCCATCGTGCGGCGCAGCACCTCCTCGCCGGCGGCGCCGTCGACGAAGCTCCCCGACGTGCACGCATAGGCGACCACGGCCGGTTCCGGGGTGAGCACGTCGCGCGTGGCACGGCGCAGTGCGCGCCGGTCGCCGCACGCAACCGCCATCTCGACCGTGACCGGCGTGGTGAAGAACGGGAGCCTCGTGAGGTAGAGCGAGACGTCCTCGGGGACCCATCGCCACAGTTCGCGGTCTAGCGCGAAGTCGAAGGGTGCGACCACGCCGATCCCGTGCTGATGAGCAGGCTCGGCGAGCCCCACCGACAGCTCGGTGGGCACGGCTGCCTACCGGATGTCCGGATCGAAGCGTTCGTACGTCAGCCGTTCACCGGCGCTGCCCGAGCGCCACACGTCGTGGCACGCCTCCGCCATCGGGGCGAGGTCCTCGACGATCGTGGCGAAGACGTTGCCGGGCACCCAGCCGACGTCCCCGTTGATCAGGAGGTTGTTGCGGCCGTAGAAGATCGCGAGGTCGATCGCGCCGTCCTCGGCGTCGATTCCCTGGTCGGCCTTGAACGCGGCGTCGAGCATCCCGCCGGCGAAGTCGAACAGGCAGACGTCACCCGGGATCGGCGTGACCGTGGGGTTCTCGCGGCCGATCTGCGCGAAGCGAGGCACCATCGTGTAGACCTCGTTGCGCGCATACTTGGCGTGCTGGGCCTCGCCGCCGAGCGGCCCGTCGGCCAGCGCGTCCCAGACCGCGGCGCAGGTGCGCGGAGCATCTTTCTCGAGCAGCTCGGCCACACACGAGACGCCGCGGCGAGCCAGAGTGATGCGGAGGAACTTCGACATGGGCGTCTCCATCCGACGGGTCCCGCAACACCGCGGATTGTTGACAATAATACGAGAGCTTCCTAGCGTGTCAACAGTCGGCGCCCGACCGGGAAGGTATCCGATTTGCCCGTTTCCCCAGGTCAACGGCCGTACCCGACGATCGCCGTGCTGCACGCGGACGACCGCCCGCCCGGCCTCGAAAGCGACGGCGTTCGCTTCGCGACCGACAAGACCCTGAGCGACGCGCTCCCCGGCAGCGAGGTGCTGCTGGTCTGGGACTTCACCTCGGACGCGGTGCGTCACGCGTGGCCCGCAGCGGACTCGCTGCGCTGGGTGCACACCGCCAGCGCCGGCGTCGACCGGCTGATCTTCCCCGAGCTGCTCGACTCCGCGGTGACGCTCACGAACTCCCGAGGGGTCTTCGACGTACCCATGGCGGAGTACGTGCTCGGGCTCGTGCTCGCGATGGCCAAGGACCTGCCCACCACCGTCGCCGCCCAGCAGCGGCACGAGTGGCACCACCGCGACAGCGAGCGCGTGGCCGGCACCTGCGCGGTCGTGGTGGGCGGCGGACCCATCGGACGCGCGATCGCCCGGCTGCTCACGGCCGTCGGCATGCGGGTGGAGCTGGTCGGCCGGCGCGCGTCGGATGGCGTGCACGAGGCGGGTGCGCTCCCGGGCCTGCTGCCCCGTGCCGACTGGCTCGTGCTCGCGGCGCCGCTCACCGAAGCCACCCGCGGCATGCTCGACGCGGCCGCGCTCGCCGCTCTTCGCCAATCGGCACGCGTGATCAACGTCGGACGCGGCGGGCTCGTCGTCGAGTCCGACCTGGTGGACAGCCTCCGCGGCGGACACCTCGCCGGCGCCGCCCTCGACGTGTTCGCCTGCGAGCCGCTCGCTGCGGACAGTCCGCTGTGGGACCTGCCCGGCGTGATCATCTCGCCGCACATGTCCGGCGACGTGCTCGGGTGGCGCGAGGAGCTCATGGAGGTCTTCGCCGAAAACCTCGCCCGTTACCGCGCGGGAGAACCGCTGCTCAACGTCGTCGACAAGACCCTGGGCTACGTGACCGGAGGAACCTCATGAGTGGAGCGACCGCGGGCGCCGTCGGCGGTGGGGCGATCGGTGATCGGCCGCGCTCGGCCGCCGACCTCACCGCCACCGAGCTGCTGGCCGCCTATCGGGTGGGCGAGTTGTCGCCGGTGGAGGCGACCAGGGCGGTCCTCGACCGGGTGGCGGAGCGGGACGGTGAGGTCAACGCCTTCTGCCTGATCGACGAGAACGCCGCGCTCGCGAGTGCCGCCCGGTCCGAGGAGCGCTGGGCGCGGGGCGAACCCGTCGGCTTGCTGGACGGCGTACCGGTATCGATCAAGGACGTCCTGCTCACCAGCGGATGGCCGACGCTGCGCGGTTCCCGCACCATCGACCCGAACGGCCCGTGGACCGTCGACGGGCCACCGGTCGCCCGCGTCCGTGCCCACGGCGGCGTGCTGTTCGGCAAGACCACCACGCCGGAGCTGGGCTGGAAGGGCGTCACCGACAGCTCGCTCACCGGGGTGACGCGCAACCCGTGGGATCCGGCCCGCACCGCGGGCGGCTCGTCCGGCGGCAGCGCAGCCGCGATCCAGCTCGGGATGGGGCCGCTCAGCCTGGGC
>DASYES010000848.1:0-4286 GCA_036498885.1 Pseudonocardia sp. | reverse complement strand
GGCCCGCCGTCGTGCTGTGCCTGGAGCTCACATCGCTGCACGTGCAACCCCCCGTCGACGATCACGGCCGCATCGATCTCGGCCAGGTCGTCTCCCATGCGCTGTTCGGCGACGCCGCCGCCGCGATCGTCGTGCTGCCGGACGCACCGGGGCCGGGGCGTGGTCTGGAGATCCTCGAGATCGCCGCGCTCACCGACGCGGCCACCGCGGACCACATGACCTGGGAGGTCACCGATCTGGGCTTCCGCATGGGCCTCTCGCCCGAGGTGCCCCGGGTGCTCGCCCGGCACGTGCGCGCCATGGTCTCGGAGCTGCTCGGGCGGCACGGGCTGACCACGGCTGACGTGGACGGGTGGGCCGTGCACCCCGGTGGGCCGCGGATCCTGAGCACGGTCGCCGAGCAGCTCACCCTTCCCGTGGATGCGTTGGACGCCTCGAAGGCCGTGCTCGCCGAACGAGGCAACTGCTCGTCGGCCACCGTGCTCCTCGTGCTCGACGCGCTGCGGGCCGCCGGTCCTTCGCGAGCGGGGGGCGCGGTCGTTGCCATGGCTTTCGGGCCCGGCCTCACGCTGTATGTCGCCCTGTTGCGGCACGGCTGAGCACGTCGGCGCCGCTGAGGAGATCGTCCCTGCCGTGGCGCGATCTCGGGGTCGGAAAACGGGCGACTCGCGGGGGTCAGTGGGGGGTTGTTGCCAGCACGATGCGGTCGGGGCGCAGCAGAGCGGCGGACGCCCGGCCGCGCTCCAGCCAGGCGTGCAGCTCCACGCCGTCCTCGACCGTCACGTCGCAGGGGTGCGGGCCGGGGCCGAGATACAGCGTCCGGGCACCGAGCCGGCGTGCCCTGGCCAGCACCGAACGTGGCACCGGGCCGGCCGCGAGGAGCGCGTAGCCGTCGCCGAGGACCTCGTCGAGGCGTACCGGGCGTCCGTCCACCTGGACGGTCGGCTGTGGGCAGGGGGTCCCCGACAGATCCCGGCGGTGCCGGCGGCGTTCCACGAGGGGACCGGGGCCGTAGTGCGTGGCGATGCCGCGTTGTGCCGCCGTCCGCACGCCGGGAATCCGCAGGAGCAGTCCGGTCACCGGGCGGCGCAGTGCGGCCGCGACGTCCTGGCCGCCGGTCATGGCGCGGCCGACCAGGACCGCACCACGGATCACCGCCTCGGCGTGCGGCCCGCGCTCGGCCTGGTAGCTGTCGAGCAGCGTGTCCTCGTCGCCGCCGTCCAGCACGGCGGCGAGCTTCCAGGCGAGGTTGTGGGCATCGCGCAGCCCGGCCCCGAGGCCCTGGCCGATGAACGGGGGCGTCAGATGGGCGGCGTCACCGAGCAGCAGCACGCGCCCGCGCCGCCACTGGTCGGCGATCCGCGCACGGAACGTGTACTCGCTCGCCCGCAGTACATCGAGGTCGCCGACCCGCGTTCGCCACCGTTTGGTGAGTGCGGCGATCCGCTCCGGGCGCATCAGTTCCTCGGCGCTCTCGCCGGGCCGCATCCGGAACTCCCACCGGTACCGGTCGCCGGGCAGCGGGAGGAACGTGGCCGCGCGGCGGGGATCGCAGATCTGGTCGACCCCGCCCCAGGTGGGGAGCGGCCGGTCCGAGCGGGCGTCGAGGACGAACCACCGCTCGGTGAACCGCAGGTCACGAAGCCGGGCACCGATGGCGTCGCGGACGGTGCTGCCGGCGCCGTCGCAGCCCAGCACCGCCGCCGCGCTCAGCTGCTCCCGTGCTCCGGTGCGTGCGTCGGTGAGGTGCACGAGCAGGCCGTCGCGGCGTCCGACCGGCCGGCTCACGCCCGTGACCTCGGCGTACTCGCGCAGGCGGGCCAGAGGTTGGCGGGCCAGCTCCGCACGCAGCAAGCGTTCGAGATCCGGCTGATGAAACAGGTTGGACTCGGGGTGACCGTGCACGCCGACGGGCCGGTCGTGGCGGAACTCCGCGAACGGCCGCAACCGGGCGTCGAGCAGCCGCAGTCCCGCCGCCGGGATGCTGATCCCGGCGAACGCGTCGCCGATGCCGGCGCGTTGCAGGATCCGCGCCCCCTCGTCGTCGAGATGCACGGCGCGTGGCAGCGGATGGGTCCCGGCCCGCCGCTCCAGGACGGTGCAGGACACCCCGAGCCGGGCCAGCAGGAGCGCGGCGGTGAGTCCGGTGGGTCCGGCGCCGACGATCAGCACCGGCCCGGCGCCCGGCTGTGCCCGCTCCACGGCTCTCACCTCGGTATCGACCCTGCCAGCGTCGGGCCGCCGGTGCATCCGGGCGGAATGACGATGTCGAGAACAGCCGAGCGGATCCGACGTCCCGGTAGGAGCACGGCGACAGGGAGCACCCAGATGAAGTACATGCTGCTGACCTACGGCGACCCGGGCCCTCATGCCCGGGACCCGCTGCTGCGGGCGATCCCGGAGACGGGAGAGTGGGTCGCCGGGGCGCCACTGGCCGATCCCGGTCTGGCCTGCACGCTCCGGGTGCGCGACGGGGTGGCCGAGACGACCGACGGTCCGTTCGCCGATGCACGGGAGCAGCTGATGGGCTACTGGCTGATCGACTGCGAGACCCTGGACCGGGCCGTCGAACTCGCGGCGCTGCTCCCAGGAGCGGGCACGGCCGCGATCGAGGTCCGGCCCGTGATGGACCCCTCCGGGATGGAGATGTGAGCGACCCGAGCATGGAGATGGGCGAGCTGCTGCGCCCGCTGGCGTCGCAGGTCCTCGCCACGATGGTGCGGCGGTACGGCCAGTTCGACGCGTGCGAGGACGCCGTGCAGGACGCGTTGCTCGCCGCCACCGTGCAATGGCCCGCCGACGGGGTGCCGGACAACCCGCGTGGCTGGTTGATCACTGTGGCGGCTCGGCGGCTGGCCGATCAGTGGCGCAGCGAGAGCGCACGCAGGCGCCGCGAGACCACGGCGGCGGCGCTGGCCGGGCCGGAGGAGACGGCGGCAGCCGCCGACGTCGACCAGAGCGCCCACGACGACACGCTCACCCTGCTGTTCCTGTGCTGCCACCCGGAGCTGTCGCCCCCATCGCAGGTCGCGCTCACGTTGCGGGCCGTCGGCGGGCTGACCACCGCCCAGATCGCCAGCGCGTTCCTGGTGCCCGAGGCGACGATGGCCCAGCGGATCAGCCGCGCCAAACGCGCGGTCACCGGCGTCGAATTCGCCGCCCCGGCCGACGCCGAGCGGCCACAGCGACTCGGCGCTGTGCTGCACGTGCTGTACCTGGTGTTCAACGAGGGCTACACGGCCACCTCCGGCCCCGACCTGCAACGCCCCGAGCTCACCCGCGAGGCGATCCGGCTGGCTCGCCGGTTGCTCCGCGTTCTGCCCGGCGAGGGCGAGGTCGCGGGGTTGCTCGCCCTGATGCTGATCACGGAGGCACGCCGCTTCGCCCGCACCCGGTTCGACGGCGCCCTCGTGCCGCTGGCCGAGCAGGACCGCGAGTCCTGGGACGGCGCACTCATCGCGGAGGGCGTGCAGCTGATCAGCGCCACCCTCGCGCGTGCACCGGCGGGGCCCTACCAACTGCAGGCCGCGATCGCGGCGGTGCACGCCGAGGCGAAGCGCGCTGAGGACACCGACTGGCCGCAGGTCGCCGCGCTCTACCGGGTGCTCGACGTGGTGGCGCCGAGCCCGATCGTCACGCTCAACCGGGCCGTCGCGGTGGCGATGGTGGACGGGCCGCAGGCCGGTCTGGACCTGGTCGCGACGCTCGACTCCGACGACCGGGTCGCGCGGCACCACCGCGTGCCCGCCGTCCGTGCACACCTGCTGGAGATGGCCGGGGACATCGCGGCGGCACGGGATGCCTACCGGCATGCAGCCCGCCGGACCACGAGCATGCCGGAGCAGCGCTACCTCGAGGATCGAGCGGGTCGCCTGAGCGAGTGAAAGATATGACCGTTAGCGCGACCCGCCGTAACGTGATCGCGTCGTCGTCGTTGGCGCAGCGTGCGTCATCACACCCGCCGCTGGGCCCTGCCTCTGGTTCTGGCCGCTGTCACGACGGCGGGGGCGGCCGCACCTGCGGTCGCGGATGCCCTTCCTGCCCCGTCGGGGGAGGAAGGCGCGCCCAGCTACGTCGCACTCGGCGACTCCTACGCGGCCGGCCCGTTGATCCCGGTTCAGACCGGGGAGCCCGCCGGGTGTCAGCGCTCCACCGAGAACTACCCGGCGGTCGTCGCGAGTGTCCTCGGCCTGTCCGACTTCCGGGACGCGACCTGCAGCGCAGCCACCACCGAGCACTTCACCGCGCCCCAGACCGTGAAGCCGGGAGTGAACGATCCGCAGTTC
>DASYES010000847.1:0-3723 GCA_036498885.1 Pseudonocardia sp. | reverse complement strand
AGGCGCCATCCTGACCGCCGACGTGGCGCCGTACGAGGCGGTGAAGTTGCGGCTGCTCAACGCCACCCACTCGCTGCTGGCCTACACCGGCGCGCTCGCCGGGTACGCGACGATCGCCGAGGCCATGCGCGACGACAGGCTGGCCGCGGCCGCTACGGCGCTGATGGCGCAGGACGCGCTGCCCACGCTTACCCGTCCCGACGATCTCGACCTGACGGGCTACCAGCAGTCGGTGCTCGCCCGCTTCGCCAACCCGGTGCTGCGCCACCGCACCACGCAGGTGGCGATGGACGGCTCCCAAAAACTGCCCGTCCGGCTCCTGGGCACGGTGCGCGACCGCCTCCGTGCGGGGGCCGAACCGCGCTGGGCGGCGCTGGCCGTGGCGGCCTGGATGGTCTACGTCGCCCGGGAGCACGACGCCCTCGGCAGGCCGCTGCCGCTGGACGACCCGCTCGCCGACCGGCTGCGGGCCGCCGCGGCAGGGCCGCAGGGTGGGCTCGTCGAGCGAATGCTCGCCGTTGAGGAGGTCTTCGACCCGGAGCTGCGCGACTCCGCGGTGTTCCGGGGCCTGATCGCCGAGGGCGTGAAGGAGCTGCTGATCACGCGGTGAACAGCGGCGGCAGCTCGCGGGCCGCCGCCGCGAGACTCGGCCCGTACCACGTGAGCAGCCGGCCGCTGACCAGCACAGCGGGCACATCGGGAAACGCCTCGGGGCCGTCGTCGGCCGTGAAGAGGTACGGCTCGTCGGGCAGCACCACGAGGTCGTGCTCCGGGAGGGCGGTGGGGTCGAAGCGCGGGTAGCGCTCCTCGTGCCCGGCGAGGACGTTGTCGACGCCGAGGCGGGCGAGCACGGCCCCGGTGAACGTGTCGCGCCCGACGGCCATCCAGGGTTTCCGCCAGATCGGCACCACCGCCCGGCGCCGGCGGGCCGGTTCCGGGAGCGCGGCCCACGCGGCCTGCGCATCGTCGAGCCACGCGGGCCGGTCGAGGCCGCAAGCGGCCAGCATCCGAGCCAAGGACGTGAATGCGTCGTCGACCGTGCGGATGTCGGTGACGTACACGGCGACGCCCGCGGCGCGCAGGGCGTCGAGGTCGGGGAGGCGGTTCTCCTCCTGGTTGGCGACCACGAGGTCGGGCGCCAACTCGAGGATCGCGGTCACGTTCGGGTTCTTGGTGCCCTTGACGCGGGTGACGTCGAGATCGGCGGGGTGGGTGCACCAGTCGGTGGCGCCGACCAGCAGGCCGGGGGCCGTCGCGGCCACCGCCTCGGTGAGCGACGGGACGATCGACACGACCCGTCGGACCACGGGAGGCACGGGCACGATGCGGCCCTCGTCGTCGACCACCACGGATCGACCCTAATGGGCCTGCATCGGTTCTGGAGTGAGGCCAGGCTGGTGTCCGAGCCGCCGGCCGGTTCCGCGGTCTCATGGTCACCGGATCGGGCCCTGCAACCGCTGTTGACACGGTTGCCCGTGCCCGATTGCTGATCATGTGCTCGGGCTGCGGTGCCGGTGCACGCTTGCACCCGTGCGGGGCGACTCGCGGACGGGAAAGGGGCGACTCGCGGATATGTCCGTCGGGTGAGGTGTGGCTCCGGCCGACGTGTGTGAGCACACCGCCCGCCGGCCCGAGGGCTACCGCACAGGACGATCTGGCCGACGAGCACACCGACGGGCCGGCGTGGGGGCGCTGCACCGCCTCGCCCACCGGATCCCACCGAACCACGTCGACTGATCTCACATCCCGGACGGGAACCGATCACGCCCTCGATCGGTTGCTTCGGCTATGGCGGAACATCCCCTGGACAACTCCGTATGGGCGGCGATCGCCGGGCCGCAGGCCGACCTCGCCGAACGTCGGGGACGCACGGCGCGGTACCGACCTGACGTGGCACGGTTCGCCGCGCTTCCCAGCGAGCCCGACCCCGAGGATTGGGCCGACCTCGCCCTCCTCGCCGGTCCGGGGGAGAACGTAGTGATCAGCGGGGCCTCGCGCACGCCGCCGGAGGGCTGGGAGGCCCGGGCCGGCGAGGGCGTGCAGATGGTCGGGTCCGCGGTCGACGTGGGCCCGGATCCCGACGCCGTGGTGCTCGGCGCCGCCGACGTACCCGAGATGCTCGACCTCGTGGCCCGCACCCAGCCTGGCCCATTCGAGCGCAACACCCGCCTGATGGGCACCTACCTGGGGATCCGCATCGACGGTGCGCTCGTCGCGATGGCCGGGGAGCGGTTCCGGCCGCCGGGCTGGTCGGAGATCAGCGCGGTCTGCACCGACCCCGACTACCGGGGCCGGGGCCTGGCGTCGCGCCTGGTCCGGGCGGTCGGGGCGGTGATCCGGGAGCGCGGTGACGTGCCGTACCTGCACGCGGCGGGTACCAACACGACAGCGATCCGGCTCTACGAGCACATGGGCTTCACGCTGCGCAGGCATGTCGTGTTCGCCATGCTCCGCACACCGGTGCACCTCGGGGCAGACGTCACGTCGATGACCTGAGGGCTGAGGTCAGGTCCACAGTTTCTGCGCGGCAGGCGAAACCACGTCGTCATAGCCTGCGGCATCGGTGGTCAGCCCACTGGCACGGGTGAACTCGACGAGGCCGCTGACGGCCTCCGGCGAGATCGCCGGCATGTAGAAGTCGACGTCACGCGCGACCAGTTCGGCGATCAGGTCGGCCTCCATCGCCGGGAACAGGGCCCGGCCGACGACGGTGGCCAGCTGTGGATCGGTGCGCAGCTCCGACTGCGCCCGGGCGATGCCGCGCACGGCCGCGGCGATGGCGTCCGGCTCGTCATGGATCATTCGCCTGGTCGCCATGAGTGCCGGGAAGGTGAAGAGCGACGCGGGGCCGGCGTCCCGGCGTGCGTCGACGACCACGCGGCCGACTCCGCGCCGTATGGCCACCTCGGCGCCCATTCCGTTGGCCCAGAAAGCGTCGATCCGGCCGTCGGCCAGCGCCTGGGCCGCGGTCACACCGAAGGAGACGTTGCCGGCATCGGCCCCGCGGACCGGTTCGATGGTGACGCCCGCGGCGGCGAGGTCGAGCCCTTCGGCCGCCAGCAGCCGGCGTAGCCCCAGGTCGGGTCCGGGTGCGGCGCCGATCCGGACGTTCGCGAGCTGGGTCAGCGTGGTCCGCTCGACATCGAGGTCGGGCCGCACAACCAGGAACCAGTACATGTTGCGGGCCAGCGCGGCCAGCAGCTGGACGTCCTGCCAGCCGGGTTCGGCGTAGACGGGCGCGTGCGCGGAGCCGGCGAGGAAGTCGACCGCCCCGTCACGGAGCGCGGCCACGGCGTCGGTGACCGGGAACAGCAGGTCGAGCTCGACGTCGAGCCCCTCCTCTCGCATGAATCCCAGTTCCACCGCGGCAATCGCGGGAAAATAGGAATTGGACACGAGATCGGGTACGGCAAGGCGCATAAGGGTCTTCCTGGCTCGGTCTGTGACGGATCACCAGCATATGTGGCCGACGTTTTCGTCGATGCCGGTTATGCGTGGTACTGGCGGAAAGCAGGAAATGACCGGAATCAGGCCCGGAGCAGAGGGCGATGTCGCAGGAAGGTCTCCAGCGCCTGCACCGGCGGGGTGAGTCGACGGTCGCGCACCCGCACCAGGCCGATCGTCCGCGTGGTCCGCGGGGTGGTGACCGGCAGCTCGACCACCTCCGCCGTGGCCGGGTGCACGGCCATCGGTAGAAGTGCCACCCCGAGCCCGGCTCCGACG
>DASYES010000846.1:0-2596 GCA_036498885.1 Pseudonocardia sp. | reverse complement strand
CAGTGCTCGTGGAGGTCGCGAGTGGGCTCATCGGCGGATACGTCACCCAGCTCATGCGCGCCCACGGCGTGCGGCGGATCGTCGCGACCGCGGGCGGGGCCGCCAAACGTGACCTCGCACTGAAGGCGGGCGCGGATGTCGTGCTCGACCACACCGATCCGGACTGGCCCGACCAGGTCGCCGAGGCAGCGGGCGGGACGGTCGACCTGGCATTCACCTCGATCGGCGGCGCGACGACAGCGCGCTACCTCGACGCGATGACACCCGGTACCGGGCGGATCCTGCTCTACGGGTTGCTCGCGGGCCCACCGGAGATCGCGCCGATGGATCTGCTGGCCCGCGGGCTGACCCTGACCGGTTGTGGTGGCACAGGCTGGCTGGAGCGCGTGACGACCGAACGCAGCCGTGCGCTTGCACTTGCGGTCGACGGGATGCTCACACCCTCGATCGACCGCACATTCGCCTTCGAGGACGCCGCGGAGGCCCATCGGCACATCGCCTCCCGCGCGGCGCGCGGCAAGCTCCTCCTCGTCCCCTGACCGACGGCGCCCTCCCACCGCCGTCAACGGTGGGAGGGCGCATCTCCGTCAGAACCGCATCAGGCGGCCGGACCCTCCAGCATCTCGGTCACGAGCGCGGCGATCGGGCTGCGCTCGCTGCGGGTGAGCGTCACGTGCGCGAAGAGCGGGTGACCCTTCAGCTTCTCGATCACCGCGGCCACGCCGTCGTGCCGCCCGACGCGGAGGTTGTCGCGCTGCGCGACGTCATGGGTCAGCACCACGCGGGACGCCGTGCCCAGCCGCGACAACACCGTGAGCAGCACGTTGCGCTCCAGCGACTGCGCCTCGTCGACGATCACGAAGCTGTCGTGCAGCGAGCGACCGCGGATGTGCGTGAGCGGCAGCACCTCCAACATGCCGCGGGCGATGACCTCCTCCAGCACGTTCTGACTGACCACCGCGCCGAGCGTGTCGAAGACGGCCTGCGCCCACGGCGCCATCTTCTCGCTCTCGCTGCCCGGCAGGTAGCCGAGCTCCTGCCCACCCACGGCGTAGAGCGGACGGAAGACCACCACCTTGCGGTGCTGCTGGCGCTCCATCACGGCTTCCAGGCCCGCGCAGAGCGCCAGCGCCGACTTTCCGGTGCCTGCCCGGCCGCCCAGGGAGACGATCCCGACCTCGGGGTCGAGGAGCAGGTCCAGGGCGACCCGCTGCTCGGCGGAGCGTCCGTGCAGCCCGAACGCCTCGCGGTCGCCGCGAATCAGCCGCACCCGCTTGTCCGCCGTCACGCGGCCGAGCGCCGCCGAACCGCCACCCGTGAGCCGCAGCCCGGTGTTGCACGGCAGGTCGCGAGCGGCGTCGTGGTCGATGACTCCATCCCGGAACAGGGCGTCGACGTCCGCCGACGTCACGTCGAGGTCGGTCATGCCGGTCCACCCCGACGGCACCACGTCGAGGGCGTGGTACTCGTCGGCCTGGAGTCCGACGGCAGCGGCCTTCACCCGCAGCGGCATGTCCTTGCTGACCAGCACCACCGCTCCCCGGCCTTCGAGCTTGCGCTCAGCGGCCAGGTTCAGCGCGCAGGCGAGGATGCGGCTGTCGTTCGAGTCGGTGCGGAATCCGGCCGGCAACACCTCCGGGTCGGTGTGGTTCAGCTCGACGTGCAGCGTGCCCCCTCCGGAGCCGATCGGCACCGGTGCATCCAGACGGCCGTGCTCGATACGCAGCTCGTCGAGCATGCGCAGTGCCGTGCGGGCGAACCATCCGAGCTCCGGGTGGTGCCGCTTCCCCTCGAGTTCGGAGATGACCACGAGTGGCAGCACCACCTCGTGCTCGTCGAACCGGGTCATCGACCACGGGTCGGCGAGCAGCACGGAGGTGTCGAGGACGTAGCAGCGGGTGGTGTGCGAAGCGGGGGCAGTACGACGGTCGGTCACGAAGGCTCCTCGCTAGCGCTCGTCGCAGCCGAATCCCAAGTCGTGTGAGGCGACTCGGGATGAGCGGCCGACGATTGCTCCCTTGTGAGCGCGGCACCGCGCCCACGTCACCGGTGGGCCGGCCGGCCCTGGCCCGGGCGTTTCCGGCGGCCTGACGTTCGCCGCCGTCCACGCCCGCGAGGGCCGGGTGCCGGCCCCCTCGGGTGCAAGTGACACCACGACCAGGGCCTCCCGAGCGGTCCGCATGGGGTACGGCCCGCTGATGAGAACGCTACCGGCGGTCACCCCGGTCCGGTCAACAGCAAGACCGTGTCGAGTCGTCCACTAACGGCAAGATCTCCCGTAACGGACCACCGCTTACCGATGAGAGGCCACCGCCTGTCGTGACCTTTACCACCTTCGCATGATTCACGAGGTTCCCGTGCTGACTAGGCGGTCGAGCGACATGGCGCCGACCCAGGGCCTGGCCGGCCGAATGGAGCAACTGGCCCAGACCTCACCCACCGGGGTGCGGATCGCGGGACCGGAGTTCCGGCGGGCCGGGCGAGCGGGCCCTCCGTCCAGGCCTGGTGTCCGATCGGCGATCGTTCGGCCGCCTTGTCCGACGGGCTCCGCGAAGGGGTTGCACACTCTCGGGGCCAGGACGACGACGTGGATCCA
>DASYES010000845.1:0-5084 GCA_036498885.1 Pseudonocardia sp. | reverse complement strand
TCTACGCCTCGCCGCTGCTCGAATCCGGGGCGGGCTCCAACCACGGCTACGACGTGGTCGACCCCACCCGGGTCTCGCAGGAGCGGGGAGGCGAGGAGGGACGCCGCGCCCTCGTGGCGGCGGTACGGGAGCGGGGCCTGCAGTTCGTCCTGGACATCGTGCCCAACCACCTCGGCGTCGATGTGGCGAAGGCCAACCCCTGGTGGTGGGACGTCCTCACGCACGGCCGCGCGTCCCGCTACGCCGGCCACTTCGACATCGACTGGGACGCCGGGCCGGTGCTCCTGCCGATCCTCGCCGCCGACGAGGAGAAGGCGCTCTCGGAGCTGTCGTTGTCGGACGACCTCTCGGAGCTGCGCTACTACGAGCACGCGTTCCCGGTGGCACCCGGCACGGGCGACACCGGCTCACCGCAGGAGGTCCACGAGCGCCAGCACTACCGGCTCGTGTCCTGGAAGCGCGGCGCCGCGGAGCTCACCTACCGCCGGTTCTTCGACGTCTCCACCCTCGCCGCCGTGCGCGTCGAGATCCCGGAGATCTTCGAGGACACGCACCGGGAGATCCTGCGCTGGGTGCACGCCGGAGAGGTCGACGGCATCCGGGTCGACCACCCGGACGGACTGTCCGACCCCGGCGGCTACGTCCGGGCGCTGCGGGCGGCGATCGGGCCGCGCCGGTGGCTTCTCGTGGAGAAGATCCTCGGTGTCGGTGAGGAGCTGCCCCCGTCGTGGCCCGTGAACGGCACCTCGGGCTACGAGGCGCTGCGCGAGATCCACGGCGTGCTCGTCGACGCGTCCGGGGCCGGGCTGCTCACCCAGTTCGCTGCCGAGCACGTGGGCCGCAAGGAGTCGCTGCACGCGGCGGAGCACACGGCGCGCCGGGAGGTCGCCGACACGATCCTCGCGGCAGAGGTGCGCCGTATCGCCTCGTTGGTGCCGGTGCCCGAGACGGCGCCGGCCACCGAGGAGGAGCCGGGCGAAGCGGCCGAGCGCGTGCGCGCCGCAGTGGCCGAACTGCTCTGCGGCTTCCCGGTGTACCGCAGCTACCTGCCCGAGGGTCGCTCCGTGCTCGAGATCGCGGTCTCGGTGGCCCGCACCCACCGGCCCGATCTCGCCGACGTGCTGAGCAGCATCCGTGCGGCGATGCTCGCCGAGCCGCACGGCCTGCTCGCCACCCGGGTGCAGCAGACGTCGGGCATGGTGATGGCCAAGGGCGTGGAGGACACCACGTTCTACCGCTGGAACCGGTTCGTCGCGCTCAACGAGGTGGGCGGCGATCCGTCCCGCTTCGGCGTGTCCCCCAGCGAGTTCCACACCGCCATGGCGGCACGGGAGGCCTCCTGGCCCGCCACGATGACCACCTTGTCCACCCACGACACCAAGCGCTCCGAGGACGTCCGGGCGCGGCTCGCGGTCATCGCGGAGATCCCCGGCGAGTGGATCGAGCGGATGCGCCGCTGGGCCGCCGCGCACCCGCTCCCCGACCCGTCGTTCGAGCTGCTCGCCTGGCAGAACCTCGTCGGCGCCTGGCCGATCTCCGCCGAGCGGTTCGCGAGCTATCTCACCAAGGCCTCGAAGGAGGCCAAGCTCGTCACCAGCCACGTCGACGCGGTCGCAGAGGTGGACGAGGCGATCGCAGCCTGGCCGGCACAGGTACTGGCCGACGCGGACGTGGTGGCCGAGATCGAGGATTTCGTCGGGCGGATCTCCGCACCCGGCTGGTCGAACTCGCTGGGCCAGAAGCTGTTGCAGATCGCCGGGCCGGGCGTGCCCGACGTCTACCAGGGCACCGAGCTGTTCGAGTACTCCCTCGTCGACCCTGACAACCGGCGCCCGGTCGACTGGGCGCAGCGCCGGAAGCTCCTCGCTCGCCTGGACGAGGGCCAGCTGCCCGACGTCGATGCGTCGGGGGCGGCGAAGTTGCTGGTCACAGCCAGCGCGCTGCGGTTGCGCCGCTTCCGGCCGGAGGTGTTCACCGGGTACCGGCCGCTGCACGCCGAGGGTCCGGCCGCTCACCACGCGATCGCGTTCGCCCGCTCCGCATCGCTGGTGGCGGTGGCCACGCGACTCCCGGTGGGGCTCGCGGAGCGCGGCGGCTGGGCGGACACCGTCCTCCCGCTCCCGGAGGGCGCCACCGACTGGCACGACGTGATCACGGGAGCCGCCGTCGACGGCTCCGCGCCGTCGCTGGCGCGGGTGCTGGAGCGGTACCCGGTGGCGTTGCTCGTGCGGCCGGCGTAGCGCTCCGTGATCGCGATGCGGTGCATCACACCCCCGTACCGGGCGAGGCGCGACGGCGCCGGGAAGGATCATGCGTCGTGACCGATTTCGCCGTATGGGCACCGCAGTGCGCCCAGGTCAGAGTGCTCGTCGACGGGACCGTGTACCCGATGGCCGTCGACGGGTCCTGGTGGTGGCATGCCACCGTCGAGGACGCGGGCCCGGGCAGCGCCTACGCGTTCCTGCTCGACGACGACGAGACGCCGCTGCCCGACCCGCGGTCGCGCTGGCAGCCCGACGGGGTTCACGGCCCGTCCCGCGTGTACGACGACTCGGCGTTCTACTGGACCGACGACGACTGGACGGGCCGTCAGCTGGCCGGCAGCGTGATCTACGAACTGCACATCGGCACGTTCACGCCGCACGGCTCGTTCGACGCTGCGGTCGAGCGGCTCGACCACCTCGTCGAGCTGGGCGTCGACCTCGTTGAGGTGCTGCCGGTCAACGCCGTCGACGGCCCACGCAACTGGGGCTACGACGGCGTCGGCTGGTACGCGGTCACCGAGAACTATGGCGGCCCGGACGCCTTCAAGCGGTTCGTCGACGCCTGCCACGCCCGGGGCCTCGGCGTGGTGCTCGACGCCGTCTACAACCACCTCGGCCCGTCCGGGGCGTATCTCGACCGGTTCGGCCCCTACTTCGCCGGCAGCAACATGTGGGGCCCGTCGGTGAACCTCGACGGTCCGCATTCGGAGCCGGTGCGCCGCTACGTGATCGACAACGCGCTGATGTGGCTGCGTGACTTCCACGTCGACGGGCTCCGTCTCGACGCCGTCCACGCGCTGCATGACACGCGCGCGACGCACGTGCTCGAGCAGCTCTCAACCGAGGTGGAGGCCCTCTCCACCCACGTGGGCCGGCCCCTGTCACTGATCGCCGAGTCGGACCTCAACGACCCGCGGCTGATCACCGCGCGGGAGGCCGGCGGCTACGGCCTGCACGGGCAGTGGACCGACGACATCCACCACAGCCTCCACACCGCGCTCACCGGCGAGTCGCAGGGCTACTACGCCGATTTCGCCGCGGCCGGGCTCACCGGCCTGGCGCACGTCTTCACCCGGGCTTTCCTCCACGAGGGCACGTGGTCGAGCTTCCGGCAGCGCCGCCACGGTGCGGGCGTCGACACGCGGCGCATCCCGGGCCACCGCTTCGTCGCATACCTGCAGAACCACGACCAGATCGGCAACCGCGCCGCGGGCGACCGGCTCACCCAGACGCTCTCCCCCGGTCTGCTCGCCTGCGGTGCAGCGCTGGTGTTCAGCTCGCCGTTCACCCCGATGCTGTTCATGGGCGAGGAGTGGGGCGCACGGACGCCCTGGCAGTTCTTCTCCTACTTCCCCGACCCGGCGCTGCGGGAAGCGGTGCGCAACGGCCGCACCGCCGAGTTCGCCGAGCACGGGTGGGGCGACGTCGAGGTGCCCGACCCCAACGCGGAGAGCACCTTCCTCGACTCCAAGCTGGAGTGGGACGAGGCCACGCTCGAACCGCACGCCACGCTGCTGCGCGTGTACAAGGAGCTGATCGCGCTGCGCAAGGCGTGGCCGGAGCTGTCCGACCCGTGGCTGGACGACGTGGAGGTGGACGTCGACGAGGAGGTGCGCACCGTCGTGCTGCACCGCGGGCGGCTGCGGGTCGCGTGCAACCTCGGCAGCGACGTGGTCACGATCGCGCTCGGTGCCCCGCTCGCGCGGATCCTGCTGGCCTCGGAGCCGGTGGAGGGTGAGGCCGACACGGTCAGCCTGCCACCGGAGTCGTTCGCGATCGTGCAGCTCGCCTGATCCGTGCGCTGATCGCGCTCAGGCGCGTCACGCGCCACGTCGTCGGACAGCCGCCTCGACGCCGCGCAGCGGCCGCTCCGCCGCGGCGGCGTCGAGCAGCGCCGCCGCCGCCCGTCCGGCCTGTTGTGCCGCTCGTGGCTCCGGCAGCACCGCCGCGGCCGTCATGGCCCCCTCCGCCAGAAGCAGCAGGTGCTCGCCGATGCCCGCAGGGTCGGGGACGTCGAGATCGCGCGCGAGGTCCAGCAGGTACGCCCGGAAGAGGTCCTTGTGCCGGCGCACGGCCGCGAGGACCAGTGGCGCGCTGTCGCCCAGCTCGCCGAAGGCGTTGATGAAGGCGCAGCCCCGGAAGTCCGGCTCGGCGAACCAGAGACCCAGCCAGTCGAAGACGGCGAGCATCCGGTCGCGGGGGCTGCCGCCATGGCGGGCGACATAGTCGGCGAGCCGGCCGCGCCACTGTACGTCGCGCGCGTCGAGATACGCCGCTACCAGGTGCTCCTTGGACGGGTAGAGCTGGTAGAGCCGCTTGAGCGAGACGCCTGCGGCGGTGCGGACCTCGTCGATGCCGACGGCACGGATGCCTCGGGTGTAGTACAGGGCCTCGGCCGCCCCCAACAGTCGTTCGGCGTCTGTGCGACCCACGCCACTCCCCCACCCCTACGAGAACGTGCGTTCTCTACACTACTCGCACCGAGCGAGAACGAGCGTTCTCGCCCCCGGAAACAAGGAGAGTTGATCAATGGCCGGTCGCCCGCCCTTCCCTCCGTTCGACGCCGAGACAGCCGCCAAGAAGGTGCAGGCCGCTGAGGACGCCTGGAACACCTGCGACCCGGAGAAGGTCGCGCTCGCCTACACCGAGGACTCGGAGTGGCGTAACCGCGACCGGCACGTCACGGGCCGGGCCGAGATCGTCGCGTTCCTCACAGAGAAGTGGAAGCGCGAACTCGACTACGCCCTGCGCAAGGAGCTGTGGTCGTTCACCGACAATCGGATCGCCGTGCGGTTCCAGTACGAGAGCCACGACGCGTCC
>DASYES010000844.1:0-6758 GCA_036498885.1 Pseudonocardia sp. | reverse complement strand
AGTCGCCCACCCCGTTCCCGCGAGTCGCCCCTTCCCCGTGCGCGAGTCGCCGGTTTCAGCCCGCGAGCGGGTACGAGGGGCGCGTTCATCCACCAGGCCTGGACGAACGGCGCTCTCGTTCGGTGGGAGGGGCGGGGCGGGGCGCGCCGAGGTCCGTGGGCCGGGACGAGCGGCGCGTTCATCCGCTCGGTCTGGGTGAACGGCACTCTCGTTCAGTGGAACGGGACGGGTCCATGCGGCCGGACTCACGCGGGCGAGGACGTCACGGAGCATCGGGCCGTCGGCAGATGATCACAGCCGTGGATGGATAGTGTGGCAGAAGGTGACGCACCAGTCATCGATCCTGACGGCCTGCACGACCCGCGCGGATTCGGGTACAGCCACATCGCCCGCCTGCCGGGAGGGCTCGTCCTCGTCGCCGGCCAGTTCGCCTCGGACGCCGACGGCCACGTCGGGCACTGGCCAACCGCCGTCGGACGATGACGGCCGCGTCATGGACACATGACGTCGAATGACGTCGCTGACCAACCGCGACATGTGTCCATGTCGCTGCTCAGGGCAGGCGGGTCATGGTGGGACGAGCCGGGTCGGTACGCGGGCTGGGAGGATGGGGAACGTGACGGCGACACTGATGGACGGCAAGGCAACTCTGAACGACATTCTGGGCGAGCTGGCGGGCCGGGTCGAGAAGCTGCAGGCCGACGGTGTGACGCCGGGCCTGGGCACCCTCCTCGTCGGCGACGACCCGGGGTCGCACTCCTACGTCCGCGGCAAGCACCGCGACTGCGCGAAGGTCGGGATCACCTCGATCCAGAGGGAGCTGCCGGCCGACGCGACCCAGGCCGACGTCGAGCGGGCGATCGACGAGCTCAACGCCGATCCCGCCTGCACCGGGTTCATCGTGCAGCTCCCGCTTCCGCAGGGGCTCGACGCCGGCGCTGCGCTGGAGCGCATCGACCCGGCCAAGGACGCCGACGGACTGGCGCCGGTGAGCCTCGGGCGGCTGGTGCTGGGTGAGCCCGGCCCGTTGCCGTGCACGCCGCGTGGCATCGTCGAGCTCTGCCGGCGCTATGACGTGGAGCTGAAGGGCGCGCGCGTCACGGTGGTCGGCCGTGGCGTCACGGTCGGGCGTCCGCTCGGGCTGCTGCTCACCCGGCGCAGCGAGAACGCCACCGTGACCCTCTGCCACACCGGCACGCGCGACCTCGCCGCTGAGGTACGCCGCGCGGACATCGTCGTCGCGGCAGCGGGTGTGCCGGGCCTGATCACGGCCGACATGGTTCGGCCGGGGGCCACGGTGTTCGACGTGGGCGTCACGCGCACCGACAAGGGGCTCGTCGGTGACGTCGCTCAAGAGGTCCGCGAGGTGGCAGGTCTGCTCGCCCCGATGCCGGGCGGTGTCGGCCCGATGACACGCGGGATGCTGTTGACGAACGTGGTGGAAGCAGCCGAACGCAGCTTGTCGAAGTGAGCTTGACCTTCTGAACCGAATGGAGCTTGTCGGAGTGGGCATCGATGCCGGACGGGCAGTCGAGGCGTGAGCGTGGTCGACTTCCGCTCGCGGCTCCCGGTGCACGCACCGATGACCTTGGTGCTGGTCATCGCGGCGCTGGGCATGATGCGCGTGCTCACGCAGCACTGGCGCGAGGGGGCGGTGCTCCTCGGCGGCGCTCTCATCGCGGCGGCTGTGTTGCGCATCCTGCTCCCGGCGGACCGCGTCGGCCTGCTGGCCATCCGGAGCCGGCCGGTCGACATCCTCTGCTACACCGCGCTCGGTGTTGTCATGACGGTGCTGGCGGTGACGATCACGCGCGGGTCGTTCGACTTCGGCTGATCGGCAGGGCAGCGTGGTCCCGTGACCCGACGACTGCGCCCCTTGCTCCCCGACGAACTCGATGCCGACCAGCGTGCTCTGCTCGCGGCGTTGGACGCGCGTCCGCGCCCCGTCGAACGCGCGGCGGACGGCAGCCTGCTGGGGCCGTTCGACGCGATGCTCCGTGCGCCGCGCAGCGGCGCGGCCCTGCAGGGCGTGGGAGCGGCGTTGCGGTACCAGGGCGTGCTCTCCGATCGGGTCCGCGAGCTCGCAACCCTGCTCGTCGCCGCGCACCACCGCGCCGCCTTCGAGTGGCACGCGCACGCGCCGCTCGCTCTGCGCGTCGGTCTGCCGGATGCGCTGGTCGAAGCGGTGCGGGTCGGCGACGCGGTCGAGCCGGACGACCCGGCGGAACGGGCCGCAGCCGTCGCAGTCGGGCAGTTGCTCACCACTGGTGATGTCGACGACGCCGCGTGGGCGGAGGTCGTCGAGCGCCTCGGGGAGTCGGGCGCGGTGGAGCTGACCACTCTCGTCGGCTACTACTCGCTGCTCGCCCTGCAGATGCGGGTGCTCCGGGTGCCGCTCCCGGACGGTGCGGCGCCCGTCGAGTTCCCCGGTCGCTCATTGCGGGATTGATCGCGCCGGGTCCACCTGTCGATCCGCACTTCGCGGCATGATCTGGGCATGGCGGACCGCTCGGCACAGATCGTCGGCACGTTGGTGGAAGCGTTCTCGGATCTGATGGCGGCCGACCCTGCCGCCTTCCGTACGAAGTTCCGCAAGATGGCCGCCGACCCGTTCGCCTTCTACCGCGGCAGCGCATGCCTGTTCTACGCCGACGTGACCGAGTTCGACGACCCGTGGGCCGACGAACGGACGAGCCGCGTGTGGATCCAAGGGGACCTGCACGCCGAGAACTTCGGCACCTACATGGACGGCGACGGGGTGCTGATCTTCGACGTCAACGACTTCGACGAGGCCTACGTCGGGCACTTCACCTGGGACGTCACACGTTTCGCGGCGAGCCTCGCGCTGCTGGGGTGGCGCAAGGCGATCTCGGACGACGACATCACGGTCCTCGTGCAGCGGTACGTGCGGGCGTATCTGGACCAGGTGCGGTGGTTCGTCGACCAGGCCGACGACCGCAGCTTCTCGCTGCGCCTGGGCACCACCGACGGCGTGGTGCACCAGGTCGTGCAGCTGGCCCGGCTGCGCACGCGGGTGGCGCTGCTCGACGGGATCACCGAGACCGAGGGCTTCGACCGGCGGCTTCGGGACGTGCCCGGCCTGCGCCGGCTGGACGACGGCGAGCGCGCCGCGGTGGTCGACGCGGTGGAGCGCTACATCGACACGATCCCGCCGTCGAAGCGGTTTCGCGGGGTGACGTACACGGTCAAGGACGTGGCCGGACGTTCCGGGTTCGGCATCGGCAGCGCGGGCCTTCCGGCGTACACGGTGCTGATCGAGGGCTACAACCAGGCGCTGGACAACGACGTGGTGCTGTCGATGAAGCAGGGCAACGTCGCCGCGCCCTCCCGGGTGGTGACCGATCCCGCGATCGCGGCCGCGTTCCACCACCACGGGCACCGCACGGTGCTGTCCCATCGTGCGCTGCAGGCCCACGCCGACCCGTTGCTGGGCTGGACGGATCTCGGCGGGGTCGGGTTCGTGGTCAGCGAAGTGTCGCCCTACCAGGCCGACCTGGACTGGTCGGAGCTCACCGAGCCCTGGGAGATCGGGCCGGTGGTGGATTACCTGGGCCGGGCGACGGCGAAGGTGCACTGCGTGGCCGACTCCGACGCCGACCACTCGCTCGTCCCGTTCCAGACCGAGGACGCGATCATGCGGGTGGTCGGCGGGCGCGAGGACGAGTTCGTGGCGTGGGTGGTGGACTTCGCCCACAGCTACGCTGCGCAGGTGCGAGCCGACCATGCGCTGTTCGTCGACGCGTTCCGCGGTGGCGCGGTCCCCGGGGTCGCGAGTACCTCCTGAGTCAGCGCGAGTAGTAGAGCGTGCGCACGAGGTCCTCGATCGACGGCTCGACGACGGAGACGTCACGCAGCGCCACCTGCTGGGCGACGGTCCCGATCAGCTCGGCCGCCGTGGTGGCGCCCGGCGAGAACTCCAGGCGTTGCCGCAACCCCTGGGCCTCCACCGTGACGTCGACGACGCCGCCAAGCCCGAGCAGCGGCGGCACGGGTTCCACGAGCTCGACGACCAGCACGCGATGCCCGGCGAAGCCCTGCCGCAGCGCCGCCAGCTCGTCGTCCACCAGGACGCGGCCCTGATCGATGACGACCACCCGCCGGCAGAGCCGTTCGACGTCGGGCAGGTCGTGGGTGGTGAGCAGCAGCGTGACCTCCCCGCGCGCGTTCACCTCCGAGAGGAACGAGCGCAGCCGCTCCTTGCTCGTGAGGTCGAGGCCGATCGTCGGCTCGTCGAGTACGAGGAGCTCGGGCGCGTGCAGCAGCGCCGCGGTGACCTCGCCGCGCATCCGCTGGCCCAACGAAAGCTGCCGGACGGGTGTGCCGAGAAAGCTCGCCATGTCGAGCAGTGCGACGCACTCGTCGACCCGATCGCGATAGCGGGTTGCCGGCACCCGGTGGATCGCGGCGTGCAGGTCGAAACTGTCCCGCAGCGGCAGGTCCCACCACAGCTGGCTGCGCTGCCCGAACACCACTCCGATGCGCCGGGCCAGCTCGCGGCGCCGGCGCACCGGGTCGAGCCCGCACACGCTCGCGCGCCCCGAGGTGGGCACGAGCACACCGGTCAGCATCTTGATCGTGGTGGACTTGCCGGCGCCGTTGGGGCCGAGGAAACCCACCGCCTCCCCGCGCGCGACGGAGACGGTCACGTCCTCGACCGCGGTGACGCGCCGCCTGCGCAGCCGGGTGCCGACAAGGAAGTCCCGGCGCAGCGCCTCCGTCTCGATGATCATGATCCCGTCCCCTGGTAGTGCCGTACGCCCGTGCGCCAGACAAGCCCTGCTCCGGCCACCGCCACCACCGCGACGAAGGGGGAGCTCCACTGCAGCAGCTCGGGCAGCCCGAGCGGATCGGGCCGGCCCAGGAGCCCGAGCGCCGGGAAGTACGCCACGAATGCCCCGGGCACGGCGTAGCACATGATCCGTCGCAGCCACGGGCCGTAGATCGTGATCGGGTAGGAGGTGGAGAAGTTCGACCCGTAGGTGACGGAGTTCGCGAACTCGCGGCCGTCGACCAGCCAGAACGAGACGGCGTTCGCCGCCACCCACATCGACGAGAGGATGACAGCCCCGGCCAGCGGGGCGATCACGGCGAGCATCGTGCGGGCCGGTGTCCAGTCGATGTCGAGGGTGACGAGCGACCACACCAGCACGCCCAGTCCGGCAGCGACGCGGCCGAGCCGCTTGAGCGCGACGTCGGCCGACAGCAGCTGCGGGAGGGTGCCGAGCGGGCGCAGCAGCATGACGTCGAACTCGCCGGTGCGGATGTAGGTGGGCAGCTCCTCGACCTGGCCGACGGAGAGGTCGGCGAGCCCGAATGCCGTGGCGGAGAGGCCGTAGATCAGCACGACCTCCGCTGCCGAGAACCCGCCGAGCGAGCTGACCTGCGTGAACACGACGAGTATCACGATCAGCTCGATGCTCTGCCCGATGAACTGCGCGACGACATCGAGCGCGAACGAGACCGGATAGGCGAGCTGGCTGCGGACGCGCGACGCGACGATCCGCGGGTAGATGCTCCCCACGCCGACCCGGAGCTCAGCCACCTTGCACAACCAGTCGCCGCGTGCCACGGGCCAGGACGGCCCGGCCGACCACGAGGAGCAGCGTGGCCCAGCCGCACTGGACGGCGAGCACACCGAGAGCGTCGCCGCGCTCGGTGAACACGTCGATCGGGCTCTGGAAGAGCGACGGGAACGGGGTCAGCCACAGCACCGTCCGCGCCCACTCCGGGAACCACGCCAGCGGCAGCACGAGGCCGCTCAACACCCCGCCGACGACTCCCCAGACGGCGATCACGCCGCGCACGTCGAGCAGCCAGAATGCGGTCGCGTTGAGCAGGAAGCGGATTCCGAAGCTCACCACCACCGCAAGCGCGACGGATACGGTGAACCAGAGCCACGTGTCCGGCCGCGCGGGCCACCGGAACGGGAAGAACACCGCTCCGAACGCGGCAGGTGGGACCATGCGCAGCGCGACGGCGTGGCCGGCGCGCCCGAGGTCTGTGGAGAGCAGCGCGGCCTGCAGGTCCCAGGGCCGTCCCAGGTCCACGACGACGTCACCGGTCCCGATCCGACGAGCCAGCTCCTGGTCGCCCCACAGCATCACAACGCTGATCAGGCCCTGGCCGAGCCAGACGTAGGTGATGGCGGCGGGCACGTCGTAGCCCGCGACCGTGCCGCGCTGGCCCAGCACGGCGACCAGCACAGCGGCCCGCAAGAGGCCGAACACGGTGTTGGTCGCGAGCCCGGCGAACGTTGCCTGGCGGTAGCTCGCATATCGCCGGTAGCCCGCAACGACGAGCTGGAGATAGGGCGCGAGCACGTCCATCGACGCTACGACCGGGCGCAACCGGTTTTCGCGCCTCGCGGGCTCAGACCAGGCCGGCGTCGTGGACGAGCAGCGCGATCTGGGTGCGGTTGCCGAGGTGCAGCTTCGTCAGCACGTGGGAGACGTGTGCCTTGACCGTCGCGACGGTCATGCCGAGCCCTTCCGCGATCTCCGCGTTGGAGCATCCTCTGGCCACCTCGATCGCCACCTCGTGTTCGCGCGGGCTGAGCGCGCGCAGGGTGGCCCGGGCCTGCTCGTGGGAGCCCGTCTCCGCGGTGACCCGGTCCATCAGCCGCCGGGTGACGCCCGGGGACAGGATGGGGTCGCCCGCGGCCACCCGCCGGACGGCGTCGACGATCTGGGCGGGCGGGGTGTCCTTGAGCAAGAACCCGCTGGCGCCGGCGCGCAGCG
>DASYES010000843.1:0-3599 GCA_036498885.1 Pseudonocardia sp. | reverse complement strand
TGGCAGTTCGGGAACTTCGCGCGGGCCTGGACCACGGCCAACATCGGTACCTACTTCGTCAACAGCCTGATCGTCGTCTGCGCGGCGGTGGTGCTGGTGATGTTGTTGGGTTCGATGGTGGCCTACGTACTGGCCCGCTACGAGGTCCCCGGGCGGGGCGTCATCTACTACGCCTTCATCGCGGGGATGACGTTCCCGATCTTCCTGGCACTGGTGCCGCTGTTCTTCGTGGTGCAGAACCTCGGGATGCTCGGCACCTACCAGGGGTTGATCCTGGTCTACACGGCGTATGCGCTGCCGTTCACCGTCTTCTTCATGACCGGGTTCTTCCGGACGCTGCCGAGTGCGCTCGCCGAGGCCGCGATGCTGGACGGCTGCTCGCATGCCGGGGTGTTCTTCCGCATCATGCTGCCGCTCGCCCGGCCCGGGCTGATCAGTGTGGGGATCTTCAACTTCCTCGGGCTGTGGAACCAGTACATGCTGCCGCTTGTCTTGATGCCCGACAGCGATCACTACGTGCTGTCGCAGGGGCTCGCGGTGCTGGCGGCGAACCAGGGCTACCGCAGTGACTGGAGCGCCCTGTTCGCCGGACTGGTGATCGCGCTGTTGCCCGTGCTCGCCGTGTACGTCGTCTTCCAGCGCCGGATCCAGGACGGGCTGAGCGTGGGGGCCATCAAGTAGTGACCCGGGAGGGTCGTGGCCGTCGACACGGTGAACGGCGGATTTACGCGACGTACCGTGTGAGGGTGATCGGGTCGAGAGCACGGCTCCGGGCACTGCGATGGGGCCTACGCGCGGTGTTCGGCTTGCCGCAGCCTGTGAAGCGGGCGCTGGCCGGTCGGCGGGTGGAGTTCGACGGCCAGGTGCTGGACCTGGACCTTCAGCTTCTGGGTCGGATCGACCGGCTGCTGGCGAGCCCGGCCGGTGGCACCGTCGACCAGGCAGCGCTGGCGGAGCAGCGGCGCCAGGCCGACCTCGCGGCCGAGATCGTGGCCGACGCCCGTCTGGACGACATCGTCACCGAGGACCTGCAGGTGCCCGGGGGCGCCGGACCGCTCGCCGCCCGGCTCTACATCCCGCCCGCGGTACCCGAGACAGCAGGGCTGGTCGTGTACTTCCACGGCGGCGGGTTCGCGTTGGGCAGCCTCGCCTCCACGGATCCGTTGTGCCGCCTCCTGGCGGCACAGTCCGGCGTGCGGGTGCTCTCCGTGGACTACCGGCTCGCCCCGGAGTATCCCTACCCCGCAGCCCTCGAAGACGCCATCGCCGCGTACCGCGGAGCGAGGGCCGACGCCGCCATCCTCGGTGCCGACCCCGAGCTGATCGCCGTGGGTGGCGACAGCGCCGGCGCCAACCTCGCCCTCGTCGTCGCCCAGCAGCAGGCGGCGACCGGAGCCCCGCCGCCTGCGTTCGTCCTCGCGCTCTACCCGGTCACCGACATCGACCGCAGCGGGGGCTCGCGTGACTTGTTCGGCAACGGCTTCGGGCTGACCGCGGAGTACATCCGCGAGCTGGAGCGGCTCTACCTGCCCGACGGCGTGCCGTCCGACGACACCAGGGGCGCCATCCTGCGTGCCGAGGACCTGTCCGGCATGCCGCCCGTGTACCTGTCCACCGCCGGGCTCGACCCCCTGCGTGACGAGGGGGAGGAGCTGGCCGAGCGGCTGAACGAGGCCGGGGTGCCCGTGGTGGCCCGGCGCTTTCCCGGGCTCGTGCACGGCTACGCCAGTTTCACCGCCGTCTGCGCTGCCGCCCGCGACGCCACCCTCGACGCGGCGAGCGCGTTGCGCGCCGCGCTCGCGCTGGTGGAGAGCAGGCGGTCGACCGGGGTCAACGGTCGGGCCGTCCTCAGCTCTTTGGAGCGCACTCGCACCGCCACGGGCAGTCCCTGAGATCTCCGCCACCGCCGCCCGACCTGTATCTCCAGCGCTGCCCGGCCAGGGCTACGGTCGAGCCGACTCGATCGACGAGTGGGACGATCCGCCGCAACGGGGCGGTCGGGCAAGGCTGGAGGGCGCATGGATCGCCAGGACATCAGTGTGACTCTGCCCTGGATGGGCGCAGGCACCGAGCTTCTCGTCCGCGCGGTCGACGCGCTGCCCGACGACGCGCTCCGGGCGTCGAGTGCGCTTCCGGGGTGGAGCAGGGCCCACGTCATCGCCCACCTCGCACGCAACGCCGAGGCCCTGACCAGGCTCGCGACCTGGGCGCGCACCGGAATCGAGACTCCGATGTACGCGAGCAGCGACCAGCGCGCCGCAGAGATCGAGTCGTCGGCGCAAGCACCGGCCGGAGAACTGCGCAGCGAGCTGGTGAGCACGGCCGACGATCTCGACGCGGCCCTCGCCGCGCTCGACGACGGCACGTGGCAGGCAGAGGTGCGCAGCGCTCTCGGCCGCGCGATCCCCGCGACCGAGGTGCCCTGGATGCGGGTGCGGGAGGTGTGGCTCCACGCGGTCGACCTCGACGCCGGGATCACGGTCGAGGACCTGCCGCCTGCGGTGATCGACGCCCTGCTGGACGAGGTCACGGTCACCTTGTCCGCGCGCGATGGCTGCCCGTGTGCCCGGCTGGCGCCGTCCGACCGGGACCGGAGGTGGTCCCTCGGGGCCGGACCCGACCCCGTCGACCTGCGCGGTGACGCGGCATGCGTGCTCGGCTGGTTGGTCGGCAGGCCCACACGGGCCGAGGTCGTGGCGACCGACGCCGGCGGCTCGGCCGTCGCGGTGCCGCAGGCGCCCCGCTGGTTGTAGCGGTGGTCTCCCGTCCCGGAACGGTGATCGAAACTGAGCACGAGCTGGTCCGTCAGACCGGCCAGAAGTAGCCCGACCCTGGGTCGGCGTCCGGGAACAGCGGGCCGTAGAACTCCGGGTCCTTGCGCACCAGCGCGGAGCGGTGGCTGCGGTGCACACGCTCGTCCCCGATCCAGTTCGGAAGCAGGGCCCGAGCGGCGAGCTCGGCCTGTGTGCGCGGCGAGGGGAGCCCGTGTTCGGCGAGGTCGGTGCCGATGGTGGCCGCGCAGGTGTCGGCCCGGCCCCGCCCGACCCACTCGGCGCACACCGCCAGCCCGTAGGCCGCGACGGCCTCCGGGAACCCGGCCCACATGCGTACGGCCGGGTGGCGTTTCCATCCGTAGGTCGTGCGGGTCACCGCGCGCAGTACCTGTAGCGCTTCCACGCGTTGCTTGCCCAGCCGGCGGTCGTCGAGCACCGCGGCGCTCGCCGCGAAGTCGGGATGGGGCAGGAAGGTCTGCATCCTCGACCGCCCTACTCCCGCTCGACGAGGGTCACGACGCGGGTGAGCGACGGCGTGCTCGGCGTCGATCCGAAGCCGAACCGGACAGGCGGTGTCACCGGGGCGAGGCCACCCTGGTCGACGCCGCCCCAGAATGTGGTCGCGGCCGTCAACCCGTGCAGGTCGAGGGCTGCGTAGTACTCCTGGCGACCGCCGCCGGCGCTTCCCCTCGTGCGCACTCCGGGAAGCATGCGCCGAGCGACGAGGTCGACCGCGCTGATCCAGAGCGGGCTGACGGCCAGGGACCGGGGCACCGAGCGGAGCACTAGCCCGAGCGGAGTCCGCGCCCCGACGGTGAAGCCGAG
>DASYES010000842.1:0-8737 GCA_036498885.1 Pseudonocardia sp. | reverse complement strand
CCGAGAAAACGGTTCGCGATCATTTGCGCCCGCGCGGCTCCCGCATCGCTCAGACGAAACGAACCGCTGCTTTCGTCCTTGTCGGGTTTCTCGCCATGGCGAAGCAGGATGATACGACTTGGCGGCATGGCGGGCTCCTTCTACGACTTGCACCCTGAACCCTTCGGCAGGTCCTCGGGCTTGCCCCAGTCGTTGTGGGGCACGCCGTCATACGGCTTGTCGAAGTGCTGCTTCTGCGCCGTGAACGCGGTCGGCACCGGCGAACCGGCCGTGAAGGTCAGCGTGCTGTCCGCTGCGACCTCGTGCCGACCCGGTTCCCAGGTGATGCGGCCATGCACCGCCTGGCCGTCCACCTCACCGTCGGCCGCGAGGCGGACCCGCGCCGAGACCTCCAGCACCACGCCCGTGCGCACCTGGACCGTGGTGGCGTCCGCGAAGTTCGGTGGGGCGGGCCGATCGAACGAGCGGGCGTCGGACAGGAACAGCCCCAGCACGACGAACGCGGGAACGGCCAGTGCGGTGACCTTGAGCCAGTACTGGAAGGCCTGCACGAAGGTGATCGACCGCATGCCGCCGCCGAGCACCGTGAGCAGCACGATCAGCCCCGCTCCGGCCACCCCGGACCACGCGGGCAGCGCTGTGAGCGTGGTGAGCGCCAGGCCCGCTCCCTGCAGCTGCGGGAGCAGATACAACCAGCCGATCACCAGCACGAACACGGTGCAGATGCGGCGCAGCACCGGTGAGAAGAGCCGGGCCTCGGCGAAGTCCGGCACGGTGTACGCCCCGGACCTGCGCAGCGGCGCGGCGACGAACAGCACCAGCGCCAGGTACCCCGCCGCGAACGCGATCGGGTACCAGAGCGCGTCTGCTCCCTCCCGAAGGATCAGGCCGGCGACGCCCAGGAAGGACGCCGCGGACAGGTACTCCCCCGAGATCGCGCTGGCGTTGGCCACCGAACCGACGGTGCGCGACGCGACGAGGAAATCCGACGTGCTGCGCGCGACCCGAACACCGATCGAGCCGATCACGGCGGACGCGATGCCGACGAGCGCGATCGCGACGAGCGCGACTAGCGCAGGCGTATCCAACGTTCGTGCTCAGTCCTGCACGTGGTCGGCGAAGTTCTGTTCCACCCGCTCGGCTGTTCGCGTGTGCCACAGCCCGATCCCGAACAGGAACGGGTAGACGAGCACACCGAGGAGCAACCACGGCAGGCGCAGCCCGAACACCTCGATCCGACCGATCTCGGGGAACATGGCGAACAGCAGCGGGAGCACCCCGAGGGTGATCCCGGCCACGACGGCAAAGCGGAGCGCAACGGCCAACTGGGAACCGATCAGGTTGCTGCGCAGCAGCTCACCGACGCCCGTGCCCTCCTGGATGTCCACGACCGTGCGCACCGGCCGCGCCACGCCCTTGCGCTCCGCGAGCACGACCCGGACCCGCCTGCTCTCGACATCGTCCTGGACGCCCTGACCCGTCCCCAGGTCCGCGTCGCGGGCGTCGGGTGGTGATGTGGCGGCACGGGTGCGGGATCCGGGCGCCGGGGTGCGCGCGGTGAACAGCGGGTCGCCCGACAGCGAGGGGTCGGGCTCGGGCGGCGCGGGCGTGGGCTCCGTGGGGGCCGCGGGAGACTCGGTCACGGCGGGTGCCACGATAGGTGTGGTGGCAGTTGTCGTTGCAATGACGGGCGGCGCGGGCGGTGCGTCGGCGCGCAGCTCCACCCTGGCCGGAAGTACAGGCAACGCGTCCGGAAGGGCTGCGTCGGCATCCGGCGCGGGCGGTTCGGGTTCCGGATCGGCCGTCTCGGCCTGCTGTGGTCGTGACCAGGCCAGTGGCGCGAACGCCGGCTCGGTGCCGGTGCGCTCCTGCCGGAGCAGGCCGCTGGGCCGCGGCCCCACCGCGCCGACCGGAGGGCCTGGCCGCGGCGCCCCGGGACCGGGCGTGGCCACGGAATGTCGGGGCACGTACCCCCAGGAGATGGTGGAGTCCACGCTCTCCCGCCGCGCGTGCCGCCCGCCGCTCGGGGAGTTGCCCTCGGCGATCCGGCGCTGGATCTCATCACGCAGCCAGCCGGGCCCGGTGTCCGTCCCGTCGTCCGCGTCGTCTTCTTCGCAGTGCTCCGCGGACTCCTTCACGCAGTGGTCGGGAGCCTCATCCTCGACGGACTCGTCCTCCTCGACCGGCGCAGCCTCCGGCCCGGGGGAACCGGCGCCCTCGCCCGGGTTCACCGACGGCTGGACGCCGTCGGTGAACGTGGTCACCGTTGGCTCCACGCCTGCTTCGTCGCGCGGACGAGCCGGTCCTTCAGCTCACGGGTGTGGCGGCGGCTGACAGGTAGCTCCGCGCAGTCGGGGCCGTTGCCGACGCGGACGACGTATCCCGACCCGGACAGCCGCAGCTCGGTGACGAGCGGGAGTGACACCAGGAACGAGCGGTGGATGCGCACGAAGCCCGCGTCGCGCCAACGGTCCTCGAGCACCGACAGCGGGATCCGGACGAGGTGGCTGCCCTCGTGGGTGTGCAGACGGGCGTAGTCGCCCTGCGCCTCGACGTAGCGCACTGCCGAGCGCGGCACGAGCTTGGTGGTGCCGGCGAGCTCGACGGGGATCACCTCGTCCTCGCCACCCTCCTCGCGCACCGGCTCGGGCGTTCCGGCGGCACGGTTGGCGAGGATGCGGTCGATCGACGCGGCGAGCCGCTCGGCGCGCAGCGGCTTGAGCAGGTAGTCCACCGCGCCCACCTCGTAGGCGTCGACGGCGCGGTCGTCGTGGGCGGTGACGAACACGACCGACGGCGGCACCGCCATCGACGAGAACACGCGCGCCAACTCCAGACCGTCGAGGCCCGGCATGCGGATGTCGAGGAAGACGACCTCGACGTCGGTGCGTTCCGCCACACGCGTGCCGGTCATCGGGTTGGAGAGCCCGCGGTTCATCTGACCGGCGGTGGCGGCCTCACGCACGCCTTGTCTGCTGTTGAGGATCCGCAATGCGTCGGTGGCGTCGGAGGCCTTGAGCACGATCCCGACGCGTGAGTCCTCGCTCAGCAGGTAGGCGAGTTCTTCGAGAGCCGGCTCCTCGTCGTCCACCGCGAGAACGACCAGGCCGCCGGAGCTGTCGTTGCTGTCCACGATCTCCTCATCCTGCGTGTCCGGGACTCGCGCCGGGGCCGGGACGACCACGCCCCGGCTCCGCCGACCATGGTGACGGCGATTCCGTGTGAGTGCCAGGGGCCAGCACCAATCGGGATCGACCGGTCACACCGTGCTACAAACCGTACCGTGCCCATGTGGCCCGAATCTCGGCCGCCTGTGTGATACCGAGCAGCTGATCAGCACCGAGCACGGATGCGGCCGCCGGTGCTGGTCCGATGCCCAGCCGCGCGAGCAGGGGTCGGCGCCCTTCCACCGGCACCAGCTCGGCATCGGGGAAGCGCTTGCCGAGCACCCCGCGCGCCGTGCCGAGGCCGTCGACGAGCCCGATCTCGACCGCTCGCGCGCCTGTCCACACCTCGCCCGTGAACGGTTCCGCCTCGACCTTGAGGCGGTCGCCACGCCGCTCGGTTACCCACTTCTTGAACATCTCGTGCAACTCACCCTGAAGATCGTGCAACCAGTCGACGTCCTCCTGCTTCTCCGGGAGGAACGGGTCGAGCCTGGCCTTCGAGGTGCCCGCGGTGTAGAGCCTGCGCTGCACGCCGAACCGCTCGATCAGGCCGTGCAGCCCGAAACCCTGACTGATCACCCCGATCGATCCGACGATCGACGTGGCATGGGCGTAGATCTCGTCGGCAGCGCAGGCCAGCCAGTACCCACCGGACGCGGC
Organism: Pseudonocardia sp.; assembly: GCA_036498885.1. Taxonomy (GTDB): domain Bacteria; phylum Actinomycetota; class Actinomycetes; order Mycobacteriales; family Pseudonocardiaceae; genus Pseudonocardia. Next base: position 4,910 of record DASYES010000842.1, on the reverse strand, counting down.
GACGTCCTCGCAGAAGGCGAATACCGGCACGCCCTTCTCCTCCGCGAGACCGCGGATCCGATCGGCCACCAGCGCCGACTGGGTGGGAGCTCCGCCCGGCGAGTTGACCAGCAGCGCGACGGCGGCCAGCCGCTCCGGCGCGAACGCCCGCTCGAGAGTCTTCTCGACGGCGTTCGCGTTGATCACCGATCGGGGCACAGGGCCGACGGTAGCGGTGATGACCCCGTGGAGCCGGACCATCGAGACCACGGGCTGGTCAGCGCGCTCGCCGAGCCGCCCCGGGAGGCGGGAGGCGAACCGGTCGGGGAGGCGCAGCGCGTCCATACCGTCACGTTACGCGGTGGCCGCAACCCCCGCCGAACAAGATCCACAACTCGCCGGCCCGGCGCTCCGTCAGACACGGATGCCTGCCCGGAACTTCGGCACGCGCAGCGTGATCTTCATCCCGGCGCCCGGTGCGGTGTCCACCACCAGCCCGAAGTCGTCGCCGAAGGTGGAGCGCATCCGGTCGTCGACGTTGCCGAGCCCCACGTGCGCACCGGACTGGTGCGCGTCGTCGAGGTCGTCGGTGAGCCGCGCGGGGTCCATGCCGATGCCGTCGTCCTCGACGATGATCACGCACTCGGCTCCGGCGTTCTCCGCCGTGATCGTGATGGTGCCGCCGTTGGGCTTGCTGGCCAGCCCGTGCCGCACGGCGTTCTCGACGAGCGGCTGCAGCGCGAGGAACGGCAGCACGACCGTGAGCACCTCGGGGGCGATCTGCAGCTTGATGTTGAGCCGGTTGCCGAAGCGGGCCTTCTCCAGCCGGATGTAGCGCTCGATGTTGGTGAGCTCGTCCGACAGCGTCGTGTACTCCCCCGCGGTACGGAACGAGTACCGGGTGAAGTCGGCGAACTCGATGAGCAGCTCGCGGGCGCGCACGGGGTCGGTGCGGATGAACGACGCGATCGTGGTGAGCGCGTTGTAGACGAAGTGCGGGGAGATCTGCGCCCGCAACGCGCGGACCTCGGCGCGGTTGAGCCGAGCCCGCGACTCGTCGAGCTCGGCGAGCTCCAGCTGGCTCGAGACGTAGCGCGCGACCTCGGCGGTGGCGCGCAGGAGCACCGGTCCCGCCGTGGACGTGGTGAGCGCGGCCAGGGTGCCGACGATCGCGCCGTCGGTCTCCAGCGGGACGACGACGATGCCGCGGACCACACAGTCGGGGTGGTCGCAGATGATCGCCGTGTGCGACAGCACCTGTTGGCGTCCGGTGGAGATCACCTGATCGGCGAGTGAGCGGACGTCGGGTTCGTGCTGGTCGGCGTCGCCGTCCCAGGCGAGCGTCTGGCCGCGGTTGTCGGTCATCGTCAGCGCGCAGGTGTCGAGCAGCTGGCGCAGGTAGGGCAGGGCGAACGCCGCCGAGTTGTGGGACAGGCCCTCCCGCAGGGCCGGCGCGGCCAGCGCGACGGTGTGCAGGGTGGCGAAGGTGGCCCGCTCCAGTGGAGTGGCGAAGGTGTTGCGCCGGTTGCGCAGGATCAGGACGACGACCAGCACGATCATGATCACGATGACGCCACCCGCGATCAGCAGCGCCGTGGAGCTGCCGAGCAGCTCGGTCACGTTCAACTTTCCTACCTCACCAGCCGCGACAGCCGCCGGTCGGCGAGCGGCTTGCCGCCGGTCTGGCAGCCGGGACAGTACTGGAAGGACTTGTTGGCGAACGACACTTCCCGCACGGTGTCCCCGCAGACGGGGCAGGGCATGCCGGTGCGGGCGTGCACGCGCAGGCCAGAGCGCTTCTCTCCCTTGAGCTGTGCCGCACCCTGTCCCACCGAACGATCGACGGCGTCGGTGAGCACGGAGCGCATCGCCGCGTACAGCTCGTCGATCTGCTCGGCCTTCAGCCGGCCCGAGGCGGCGTAGGGCGAGAGCTTCGCAGTGTGCAGGATCTCGTCGCTGTAGGCGTTGCCGATGCCGGCGATCGCCTGCTGCTCCACGAGCAGCGTCTTGAGCCGCTCGCTTCGCCCGGTGAGCACTGCCGCGAACTCGTCGCGCGAGAGCGCGAGCGCGTCCGGTCCGAGCCGCGCGACACCGGGGACCTCCTGCGGATCGTGCACGAGGTACACCGACAGCCGCTTCTGGGTGCCGGCCTCGGTGAGGTCGAAGCCAGGGCCGCCCACGGCGTCGAGGTGCACGCGCAGCTCGAGCGGCCCGCGGCCCGGCTTGGGCGGGGTGGTGGACGCGGAGTCGTGCCAGCGCATCCAGCCGGCGCGGGACAGGTGCACCACGAGGTGCTGCGGATCGTCCGGCCGATCCTGGAACTCGACGGCGAGGAACTTCCCGTAGCGGGCCGCACCCGTGACCACCCGCCCGACGAGCGCAGACACCGGCGGATCGAACGTCTTGACCGCGCTCATGCTCGCCACGTCAACGCGGGCGACGGGCCGGTAGAGCGCGTGCTCGCGCAGATGATGGGCCAGCGCCTCGACCTCGGGCAGCTCGGGCATCCGCTGGCTCCCGGACGCCTAGTTCACCGGCTGCAGAGGGCTGTCGGCGTGCGCGGGCGTGCCCTGCATGCGCAGCCTGCGCACCACGATGCGCAGCTCCTCCTTGGCCTTCGACCCGCCCCGCACGAGCCCCGTCCACTTCTCGGCAGGGAGGTCGTAGTTGCCGGCCGTCTCGGCGACGACCGTCCACGGCCTGCGGAGATACCACCGCACCGGGAAGAACAACACCACGACGACCCCGACCGCCCACAGGAACCAGGGGATGTGCACCTGTGCGGGAGCCCACACGATGACGACCACCCAGAAGAAGAACAGTGCGGACAAGATGAGGACCGCAGCACCGCGGCCGCCGTCGACGTCGTGCTCGAAGTCGTCGCCTGTGGCCGGAAGCGACCACTCGATGTTGCGGCGTACGGACCACATTCGCCCGTCGACACCCGCCACCGTCCTGCTCCCCATGTTCCCCGCCGTCGTGAGTCGGGCCCGTGCAACGTCCACTTTCCCACAACTTGGGGCCCCGGTGTTGTCCCTCAGCAGGCGGGTGCGACGGGGGTTTGCGAGGGCGCGCCCGGAGCGAGCAGGCTGGTGACCATCAGCTCGGCGGGTACGCGCCCGTCGTTGCGGATGAGATGCGGCTGGCCGTCGGGGAAGAACACGGCCTCGCCTGCTGAGTAGCGGGCCGGCCTGCATTCGTCCTCGCGCAGCACCGTGATCTCGCCGGAGCGCACGGCCGTCAGCTCCGGGCCGTCATGACGGTGCCATCCCGTGGACTCGCCGGGACGCAGGACAATGGTCTTCACGGCGTACTCGGCCGGTGCGGTGGTCCGGATGTTCACCCGGTCCTCGACGCGCCCGCTGCCGATCAGGACCGGTCCCGTGGGCGGCGGCGGCGCCGCGGGAGGGTGCGGGGCCGCGAGCACTGTCGCGACGGGTTCGAGCCCAGGGTGGCCCAGCTGCCCCGGTTGCGCGCAACCGGTCAGCACCACGATGGCCAGCCCCACGGCCGCCGCGAGACGGGGCCCAGTTCTGCTCACCCGCGGAGGGTATCGGGATCGCGGGAACCTACCAGCGCAGCGGGAGGCTGGTGAGCCCGTTGATGAAGTTCGAAACCAGCCTGCGGGGCTCGCCGTCGAGCTCGACCTGCGGCAATCGCAGGAACTCGCCGAAGAACTCGCGCATCTGCAACCGCGCGAACGTCGCGCCCAGGCACAGGTGCGGGCCCTGACCGAACGCAAGATGATCATTATCGCCACGCTCGATGTCGAACCGGAACGGATCCGGGAACCGACGCTCGTCGACGTTGGCCGAGACGTGATAGACGACCACCTTGTCGCCCGCCGCGATCCGGCGTCCTGACAGCTCCTGATCACGGCAGGCCGTACGCCGGAACGTCAGCACCGGCGGGTGCACCCTCAACATCTCCTCGATCGCCGAGGGCAACAACGACGGATCGGCCCGCAACCGCCGGTACGCCTCCGGATTGCGCACCAGCGCGAGCACCCCACCGGGCAGCGCGCTGCGGACCGTGTCGTTTCCCGCGATCACCAGGAGGAAGAAGAACATCTTCAGCTCGGCGTCGGTCAGCCGCTCGCCCTCGACCTCGGCCTGCACCAGTGCGGTCATCACATCATCGGCCGGCTCCCGGCGCTTGCGCTCGGCCAGCTCCTCCGCATAGCCGAACATGTCGGCGAGCATCGCCGGTGAACGCGGGTTGATCGGGCGCCCGTTCGCATCCTTCACCACGTGCCCGTGCTCCGGATCCTGGTAGCCGATCACGCGGTTGGTCCACTCCAGCAGCAGTTCCCGATCCCCGGCCGGCACGCCGAGCAGATCTGCGAGGTTCTGCAGCGGCAGGTCGTCGGTGACCTCCCGGGGCAGGTCGCAGCGGCCCCGCCCGGCCACCGCACCCAGCAGCGCCGCGGCTCGCGTCCGGACCACCTCGGCCTGCTGCTCCAACCTGCGCCGGGTGAACGCACCGGTGACCAACCGGCGCAGACGCAGCTGCTCGGGCGGGTCCATGTTCAGGATCATCTGGCGGATGAACGGCAGGTCCGCGGGGTCGGGGTCGCGGATCTGGGTGGCCCCCAGCGACGAGGAGAAGTCCGATGGAGAGCGCAGAACGTGTCGCACGTCCGCGTAACGGGTGACGGCCCAGTACCCCGGACCGGACGGCCAGACGCCGACCTCCGGCTCGTCCTGCCAGCTCACCGGGTCGGTGTCCCGCAACAGTTGTAGATCCTTGTGCGGCACCCCGCGCGCGAACGTCCGAGGGTCGAACACGTCGGCCATGGGTATCTGGATACACCGGTCGGGCAGGGCGTCACCCACCAGAGCAGCAGGGCCTGGACAGGCCGGCGGATCCTGCATACCCGCGCCGCCATCCGCACCGGGGCCGGGGTGGGCGGAATCACGGCAGCAGGCCCG
>DASYES010000841.1:0-4842 GCA_036498885.1 Pseudonocardia sp. | reverse complement strand
CTCCGGCCAGGTGCTGATCGGCGGCAAGGACGTCACCGGCATTCCGGCGTCGAAGCGCGACACCGGCATGGTGTTCCAGGCCTACAGCCTCTTCCCCACGATGACGGCCGCCGAGAACGTCGGGTTCGGGCTGCGCATGCGGCGCGTGGGCGCAGCGGAGCGGGCTCGGCGCGCCGCCGAGCTGCTCGAGGTCGTGGGGCTGGGTGACCGGGGCGGCTCGTACCCGCACGAGATGTCCGGTGGCCAGCAGCAGCGCGTGGCGCTGGCCCGCGCGCTGGCCGTCTCCCCGTCGGTGCTGCTGCTCGACGAGCCGCTCTCCGCATTGGACGCGCGGGTGCGCGTGCAGCTGCGCGATGAGATCCGCCGCGTGCAGCTCGCGGAGGGCATCACCACCCTGTTCGTCACACACGACCAGGCAGAGGCGCTGGCCGTGGCCGACCGGGTGGCGGTGCTCAACAAGGGCAGGCTCGAGCAGGTGGACACCCCGCAGGAGGTGTACACCCGACCTGCCACGGAGTTCGTCGCCGAGTTCGTCGGGGTCACCAACCACGTCCCCGTCGAGGACGGCGACCGGCCCCGCATCCGGCCGGGCGCACCGATGCGCCAGGTCCGGCCGGAGGGGCTCGCCGTCGGGGATCCGGACGGCTTGCCGGCCACGGTCCTCACCAGCACGTTCCTGGGCGCCGTCACCAGATTCGCGCTCACCAGCGAGATCGGCGAGCTGATCGTCGACATCACGAGCCGCCCGGGCCTCCCCGGCGTCGGGGAGCCGACCACCGTGGCGCTCGCCCCCTGAAGCGCCGCGCCGAGCCGCGAGTCGCCCCTTTCCCGCCCGTGAGTCGCCCTTCCGGGGTATGCGAGTCGCCCTTCCGGAGTGCGCGAGTCGCCACAACGCCGCCGCCCGGTTTCGTACCGGGTGGCGGTGGCCCACCGACAGGTGATCATCAGTTGGGGACGACCAGCCGAGGATGACATGGTCGCCCGCCCCGAACCGCTGATCATGGACGGGTCGTTGGCCTCATCCCGCTGTCGGTGGGCCGCCGGGGGACCTGACCACGGGGTGCTGGAGTCAGCGCCGGCTCGGCCGCATGATGAGATCTTCCGGCTCGTCGTCGGGATCGCGGCGCGGGACGACATCAACCGGATCGCCCATCAGCTCGACGTCGCCACCGTCGCCAGGTCGTCCTCGTAGGCGGTGCCGTAGCAGCGGGTGTCCCGGAATGTCGGTCCGCGCTGTCAGGATGGGTGCGTGTTGCTCGCCGACGTCGTCGCCGCATCAGCGGAGGTAGGGGCTACGCGCTCCCGCACCGCGAAGGCGGCCACCCTCGCCGCCCTTCTGCGCCGAGCAAAGGGCGACGAGGTCGAGCCCGCCACCGCCTGGCTCGCCGGCGAGCCGCGTCAGAGCCGGCTCGGCACCGGCTGGCGCACGCTCACCGGAATCGACGCCCCACCCGCCGCGGAGCCACGGCTGGAGGTTGCCGCGGTCGACGCCACTCTCGACTCTCTGGCAGCCACCACCGGCGCGGGCTCCACCGCGCGGCGAGCGGGCCTGCTCGCCGAGCTGTTCGGCGCCGCCACCGCCGGTGAGCAGTCGTTCCTGCGCCGACTGCTCACCGGTGAGCTGCGCCAGGGCGCCCTGGAGGGCGTGATGCTGGAGGCGATCGCCGCGGCGGCCGAGGTGCCCGCGGCCGCGGTCCGGCGCGCGTTCATGCTCTCCGGCCGGCTGCCTGCCACCGCCCGGCTCGCACTCACCGATGGCGTCGCGGGCCTCGATGCCGTCTCGCTGCAGGTCGGGCGGCCGGTGCGGCCCATGCTCGCCTCGCCTGCCGACACTCTCGATGCCGCGCTGACCGAGATCGGGCCGCACGCGAGCGTCGAGTACAAGCTCGACGGCGCTCGCATCCAGGTGCACCGCGAGCGCGACGACGTACGGATCTGGACCCGCACGCTGCGCGAGATCACGTCGAGCGTCCCGGAGCTCGTCGAGCTGGTGCGATCGCTGCCGTGCCGTTCGGTGGTGCTCGACGGGGAGACACTCGCGTTGCGCGACGACGGTCGCCCGCGCCCGTTCCAGGAGACGATGAGCCGGTTCGGTGCGGCGGCGGGCGAACTGCTGCTCCAACCGTTCTTCTTCGACTGTCTGCACCTCGACGGCATCGATCTGCTCGACGCGCCGCTCGCGCAGCGGCTCGACGCCCTCGACACCGCTGTCGGGGGCCACCGCATGCCCGGTCTGGTGGCTCCCACCGGGGAGGAGGCCGCCGCGCTCCTCGACCAGGCCATCGCGGCCGGCCACGAGGGCGTCATGGTCAAGTCGCTCGACGCGCCGTACGCCGCGGGCCGCCGCGGGCGGGCGTGGCAGAAGGTCAAGCCCGTCCACACGCTCGACCTCGTCGTGATCGGCGCGGAGTGGGGCCATGGCCGCCGCTCCAACCAGCTCTCGAACATCCATCTGGGCGCCCGCGATCCCGACGGCGGCGAGCCGATCATGGTCGGCAAGACGTTCAAGGGCATGACCGACGAGCTGCTGGCCTGGCAGACCAGCACGTTCCCGGCCCTCGCGCGGGAGCAAGACACCCATGTGGTGCTGCTGCGGCCCGAGCTCGTCGTCGAGATCGAGCTCGACGGCGCCCAGCGAAGCCCTCGCTACCCGGGCGGTGTGGCGCTGCGGTTCGCCAGGGTGCTGCGTTACCGCCCGGACAAGGCTCCCGCGGAAGCCGACACGATCGACACCGTGCGCGCGCTTTTGCGGGAGTGATGCCAGAAATCGACGTTCTACAGATTTCCTCCCGCTAGGGCGAGCGCTGAGGTACGACGCCAGGGCATGATCGGCGTCGAGCGGACATTCCGCTCCGGCGTCGCGCGGGCGCCGGCTCGATCTGTCAGCCGGAGGAGAAGCGTGAAGAACGAGTGGGCACTCTCCACGGAGCACCGCGGGCTCGACGGCACGGTGCCGCCCTTGGAGGTCGATCTGAACATGCCCTCCATCGCCCGGGCCTACGACTTCATCCTCGGCGGCAAGGACCACTTCGAGGTCGACCGGCGCGTCACCGACGCTCTCTACGCCGCAGTCCCCGAGACAGGCGACCTAGCGAGGTCCGGCCGGGATCTGATCCGCCGCACGGTGACCCACCTCGTCGCCGACGTCGGCATCCGCCAGATCATCGACATCGGCTCGGGCCTGCCCACCGTGGGCAACGTGCACGAGATCGCCCATCGCGTCGATCCCAGCGTCCACGTGGTCTACGTCGACAAGGACCCGATCGTGCTCGCGCACGGCCGGGCGCTGCTCGCCGACGAGGAACGCACCACGGTGATCACCGCTGACATCCGTGACCCTGACGCCATCTTCGACAACCCCACCACCCGCGATTTCATCGACTACGACAAGCCATACGCGGTGCTGGCGGTGAGCATCCTGCATCACCTGCACGATGAGGACGCCTTGGTCACGGCGGAGGCGCTCAAGGCACGCCTGCGCCCCGGCGCCTACCTCCTGCTCGCCAACTTCGTCGACGACGACGAGCCGCGGGCCACTGAGCTCGAGCGGGCGTTCCTCGAGGGCGGGCTCGGCACGGGTCGCTTCCGCACCTGGGCCGAGCTGCGCCGGTTCAACGAAGGGCTCGACCTGGTCGAGCCCGGCCTGGTCTACGCCAACGACTGGCGCCCGGACGAGGAGACGCCCGTCGACAGCGCGGTGCACACGCTCTTCGCCGCTGCGATGGGCCGCAAGCGCTGAGGCCCACCACCGTCGCCACCGCTGTGACGTGCGGCGACGGGGCCGTAGGGGTCGGCCCGGCGCACGATGGGAAGCGCAATCCGCCGTACGCGCGTAGCGTTGTCGTTTCGTGCGATTCCTCGAGGGCCAAGAGCCCCACCACGACCTGACCTACGACGACGTATTCCTCGTTCCAGGCCGGTCATCCGTGGCGTCGCGGTTCGACGTCGACCTCACTACTGCCGACCGCTCGGGCGCCACCGTTCCGGTCATCGCGGCCAACATGACCTCGGTCGCCGGCAGGCGGATGGCCGAAACGCTCGCCCGCCGGGGCGCGCTCACGGTGCTGCCGCAGGACGTGGCCTCCGACGCGGTCGCCGAGATCGTCGCCTGGATCAAGGCCCGGCACCCCGTCTGGGACACGCCGCTCGTGCTCACCCCCGCCGACGCCGTGGCCGACGCGCTCAACCTGCTGTCCAAGCGGGCCCACGGTGCGATCGTCGTGGTAGACGAGGACGGGCGCCCGGTCGGCACGGTCGACGAGGCCGCGTGCACCGATGTCGACCGCTTCACGCGGCTCGGAGACGTGCTCGACCCCTCGCCACTGACGCTGTCGCTCGACACGCCGCCCCGTGAGGTGTTCGACGCCCTCGGCACGCGGCAGGTGGCCCTCGGCCTCGACGCGGACGGCCGCCTCGCGGGTCTGCTCACGGGGCTCGGCGCGCTACGCGCGGCGATCTACTCCCCTACGCTCGACGCGCGGGGGCGGCTGCGCACCGCGGCTGCGGTCGGCATCAACGGTGACGTCGCCGTCAAGGCGGAGGCGCTGCTGGAGGCGGGCGTGGACGTGCTCGTCGTCGACACCGCCCACGGTCACCAGGACAAGATGCTCGACGCTCTGCGCGCCGTCCGGAAGGTCGTCGCCGGTGCGGGCTCGGCGGTCCCGATCGCTGCAGGCAACGTGGTCACGGCTGCGGGCGTGCGCGACCTCGCCGAGGCGGGCGCCGACATCATCAAGGTCGGCGTCGGCCCGGGTGCGATGTGCACCACGCGGATGATGACGGGCGTCGGGCGACCGCAGTTCTCCGCGGTGCTCGAGTGCGCCGAGGCCGGGCGCGACCACG
>DASYES010000840.1:0-3389 GCA_036498885.1 Pseudonocardia sp. | reverse complement strand
CGGGCGGCGGTGTACGCGTCGAACATCATCGGGGTCTCGTCGGAGCGGCCGTCGGGAATCACGGACCGTCCCACCATCTCGAAGGCACGCCGGCCGGTGAGGCGCTCCGCCGCGGGGTTCCACAGCACCACGCGGCCGTCGTCGTCGAGAACGAAGACGCCGACGGGGAGCAGATCGACCAGCTCTGCGAGGAGGTCGTCAGACACGGTTCTCCAGCGTAGGTCCCGCTCCGGGCCCGCTCCACGCCCCCACGAACACCGCGAACGGCTCCCATTCGTGCAAGCCACGCTCCGCAGACCGGGCCTACTGTCCGCTTCATGAGCATTCATCCCACTCTGCGTTACGACGACCCGCGTGCCGCGATCGCGTTCCTGACGCGCGCGCTGGGACTGGTCGAGCAGCAGGTGTACACCGACGACGACGGCGCCGTCGCGCACGCGGAACTGAGCTTCGGCGACGGGGTCGTCCTGCTCGGCACGAGGACCGGCCGCAGCGATGCGTTCGACACCGGCCGCGCGGTGGTCTACCTCGTGGCCGACGGACCCGATGCCGTGGACGCCCATCACGGCCGGGCCGTCGCCGCCGGGGCCGAGGTGGTGCAGGAGCTCACCGACCAGCCCTACGGCTCCCGGGAGTTCGCGGTGCTCGATCCCGAGGGGAACGTCTGGACGATGGGCAGCTATCGGCCGGTGGTCAAGCCCGCGGCCCAGGCGTGACCGACCCGCTCGCCCGCCTGCGGGCGCTGTGCCTGGCTCTGCCGGAGGTGACCGAGAAGGTCAGCCACGGCGAGCCGACATGGTTCGTCCGCAGGACGTTCGTGATGTATGCCGACCGGCACCACGACGACAGGGTCGCGTTCTGGTGCGCGGCACCACCGGGCGTACAGGAGGAGCTCGTCGCCGCGGCACCCACCCGGTTCTTCCGGCCGCCCTACGTCGGTGGTCGCGGGTGGCTGGGGGTCTACCTCGACGTCGACGACGTGGACTGGGACGAGATCGGCGAGATCGTGCTGGACGCCTACCGGGTGATCGCCCCGCGGAAGCTCGCGGCGCTCCTCGACTAAGGTCGGCTGGTGCCGGATCTCCCGAGCGTCGAGGTGCCCGGTGGACGGATCGAGTACGACGACGTGCCGGCCGATACCGCCCGCGGCGAGCTCGCACCCCTGCTGTTCCTCCACGAGGGCCTCGGGTCGGTGAGGCTCTGGCGCGGCTTCCACCAGCGCGTCGCGGCCGCCACCGGACGCCGGGCGCTGGCCTACTCCCGCTTCGGACACGGCTACTCCGACCTGCCACGGGAGAAGCGCACGCCGCGGTTCATGCACGACGAGGCCGCCACGGTCGTCCCGGCGCTGTGCTCCGCGCTCCAGTTGGAGCGCCCGGTGCTGGTCGGGCACAGCGACGGCGCGTCGATCGCGCTGCTACGGGCGGCCGCGGCCGGGAGCGACGCCACCGGCGTGGTCGTGCTCGCTCCTCATGCGTTCGTCGAGGACGTGGGTCTCGGCGGGATCGAGCAGGCCCGCCGCGCCTACACGGAGGGCGACCTGCGCACCCGCATGGCTCGCCACCACCGCGACCCCGACGTCACGTTCTGGAACTGGAACGACGTGTGGCTCGATGACGCGTTCCGCGACTGGGACATCCGGCCCGAGCTGTCCGCGATCACCTGTCCCGTGCTCGCGATCCAGGGCACGGCCGACCCGTACGGCACCGTCGCCCACGTCGAGGCGGTGCGGGACACGGCCACCGGTCCGGTCGAGCTGCTGATACTCGACTGCGGCCACGCCCCCCATCTGGAGCGACCGGACGCCACCCACCGAGCGGTCACCGACTTCCTGAACCTCCTCCCGTAGCGAGGCGTCCCCCTCGTCACCACGTTGACGTGCAGTGCGGCCGGTCCGGAGTCGACGAACCCGTGGATCCGGGCAATCTCGTCGACCCGATCGCGCAGCCGCGGGGTCTCCACCGGCATGGTGCAGCACTACTTCCGCACCAAGGACGAGATGATGGTCTTCGCCCTCGACATGGTGAGTCGCAGCGTCCAGGCCCGGTCGGCCACGGCTGCCCCGGACGACGTCCCGGCCCCGCGGGGGCTCGTGCGGGCCCTGCCGGTGCAGATGCTCCCGCTCGACGGAGAGCGTGCCGCGCAGAGCCGGGTGGCCCTGGCGTTCTTCGCCCACGCGGCCGTCCGGCCACACGTCGCCGCGGAGCTGCACGCGAACACCGTGGTCCTCAGGGCGTTCTTCGCCGACCGGATCCGAGCGGCCGGCGCGGTGAGCGATCTGGTCTCGCGATCCGCGCCAGGTCGGCCGGGCCGTACCGGCGATGCCCGGAGGAGTCCCGGGCCGGCGTGCTGAGCCCGACGCTCTCCCAGTGCGGCAGTCCGAAACGAACGGCGACGTCGCCGATCGTCGACGCCGGCTCGGGCCCGCTCGACGTCACGTGCACATCGACGCCGAGCACCGGCTGACAATAAGATCCGCGCAACCGTACGGTCCGGGAGTGGATGTCGACGCGCGACTGCGAGAACTGGGCCTCGAGCTCCCGACCCCGATGACCCCGGCCGGGAACTACGTTCCGGCCGCGACGGTGGGTGATCTGGTGTACCTCTCCGGGGCGGGCCCGCTGCGTGCGGACGGGAGCTTGATCGTCGGCAAGGTCGGCGACGGTGGCCTGGACCTCGACGCAGCGCGTGAGGCCGCCCGGCTCACGGGCCTGCAGCTCCTCGCGGCGCTCCGGGCCGAGATCGGCGACCTCGGCCGGGTCCGGCGGGTCGCGCGGATCTTCGGCATGGTCAACTGCGCGCCCGGGTTCAACCGGACGCCCGCCGTGATCGACGGTTGCTCCGACCTGCTGGTCGAGGTGCTGGGCGACGCCGGGCGCGGTGCCCGCTCGGCGGTGGGGATGGCGGAGCTGCCGTTCGACATCGCGGTGGAGATCGAGGCCGTGGTCCAGGTGAGCACCTGACGGACGGCCGCCGCCGTCTCGGTGAAGGTGGTCAGAGGCCGGAGAGCGCGAGCAGTTGGCCTGCCATGACCAGCACGGCAGCGGTCATCATCACGGTCCCCCCGGAGAGTCGCCTTCGGAGGATCGCGGCGACCCCGATGAGCATGAAGACGATGACGAGGATCCAGCTGACTTCTGCGGACATCGAGTTGCTCCTTCGTGCTTGTCGATAGTCAGGAAACGCGTGCTCGTCCAGGCCGGTTCAGGATCGGTTCTCCCTTCATGCCGCTCCAGGAGGTACGCCCCCGGTTCACGACGGATGACCCCCGTCTCGTGGGTGGTGAGAACCCCCGACGCCGGATCAGCACCACCGGGAGTGATTCCGCACCCGGGCCGGTGGTCGTAAGCGATCAGTGACCTCGGACCGGTGAATCCGGCGTCGGCCCA
>DASYES010000839.1:0-1679 GCA_036498885.1 Pseudonocardia sp. | reverse complement strand
CCGAGATGCTGCGGATCTTGGACGGACTGGTCTCGTTGCGGGTGGACGCGGATAGCCAGGACATGGACTCCTACCGGCTGCTGGTGCGCAACGCGATCCAGCGGCTCGTCGACGAGGTCGGAGCGGCCGGTGGCCCGAGGGTCCAGATGGTCGACCAGTACTTCCGCAGCCTCACCGGCCAGCACCCACCGACGGTGCGACCGGTGGCCGACACGATCGGTGGCCAGCTCGGCGGGCTGCGCGACCGGTTCGGGCTGGTGGACGCCAACGTGAACACCATCGAGGAGGAGGGCATCCGCACGTCGTTCTGGACGCTGGTGGACATGGTTGCCGATCTCCAGGCGTCGTGGGCGGCGCAGAGTGTCGCCTTCGCCGGCGGCTCGGGCCAAGGCTTCCTCGGCACCGATCTGATCCTGATCTCGCGGCTCATGGAGGCCGCGGCCGATCAGGTGGACGAGCTCGAGGCGGTGCTGGACTCAGTGCTCATCCCGGTCTCGGAGCGCCGCACGATCATGCTCGACCCGCGCACCAGCCTCACCCTCGACGGACTGCTGACCTGGCTACACGGGTTCCTCAGCGAGGAGGGCCGCCGGATCGCTCAGGACTCGGGGCGGGACGGGATCGTCTCCTTCGTCGCTCCGACCGCGGTCGAGCTGCTGCGGACCTTCCGGCAGGCGCTGGCCGACCGGCTCGGAGGCACGCCGGGGGTCGTGCAGTTCCTGCCCGCGTCGTGCTGCGCCCCGCTGCAGGCGGGGATGTTGGCGGCCCGCACCCGGATCGCGGTGGCCAGCCTGTGCCGGCTGCTCACCGAGCTCGCCACGACCGCGCAGCGCATCGGCCGCTTCCCGCGCGCCGTGCTGCTGAACGTCACCGTGCGCAACGTCGCCACCAGGACGGACACCGTCGAGGTCACTGTCCGCGGCATCAACCTGCGCTCGGTGCACATCCCGGCCTTCGTCGTGGGGCCGGCTCCCGATCCCTCGGTGGACTGCCCGATCATCGACTACGGCCCGACCGGGCTGCTCCAGGCTCTGGCCGGCAGCTCCACTGCGGACGGCGAGAGCGTGACGGCGTTCTTCTCGAAGGCTGCCGTCCGGGCCCTGTTCACCCCGCTGCTCACGACGGCGGTCGACTTCGACTCGGCGTTCACCGTCCCCGCGGAGGACGTGCCGACCGCGCTGATCGACGGCGAGTCCGGGCGGGTCGTGTACGCCCCGGACCCGCGCACGTGGCCAGATCTGCAGCGCTTGGGCAACCCGCTGCGGCCGGTCGACCAGCTGCAGGCCTGGGTGGGCGTGCCCGCAGACGAGACCTACCGGTCGCAACCGGTCGCGCCGTACGGCGGGGTGCGGGCTACCGACGATCCGGACCCGGCCCCTGCGCCGGGACCCGGCCCCGGTCCGTCGGGTGGCGGATCAGGGGGCTGTGGCGGCGGCTGTGGCGGGGGCTGTGGCGGCGGCTGTGGTCGATGTGGCTGCGGCAAGGCGCGCCAGGAAGCCGATCGCGCTGACAACGGTGGCGAAGACCCCGAGCTGGACGCGATCCGCAAGGAGGGCGCGATGAAGCTCCGGTCGCTGGCCCTGGCCCAGGTCAAGGCGGAGAACGAGGCGACGGTGAAGCTCGCCGAAGCTCACGCTGCCCGGCTCCTTGCCCGGTTCGACGAGCCCGCGAAGGACGAG
>DASYES010000838.1:0-5711 GCA_036498885.1 Pseudonocardia sp. | reverse complement strand
AGCCACAGCCTGGTTGGAGCCGCCGGCCGCAGGCGAGGAGATGATCTGCGCGCCGTACATCTCGAGCAACTGCCTGCGCTCGATGGAGGTGTTCTCCGGCATCACGCAGATCAGCTCGTAGCCCTTGAGCTTGCAGGCCATCGCGAGCGAGATACCGGTGTTGCCGGACGTGGGCTCCAGCACGGTGCAGCCCGGCTTCAGCAGGCCGTCCGCCTCCGCTTTCTCGATCATGGCAAGAGCGGGACGGTCCTTGATCGAGCCCGTGGGGTTGCGGTCCTCGAGCTTCGCCCAGAGCCGCACGTCCGGCGAGGGCGACAGGTTCGGCAGGCCGACGAGCGGGGTGTTTCCCACCGCGGCGAGCAGCGAGTCGTAGCGGGCCATCCCTGGCCTTCCTTCCCGTCGCCTGATCCCTCAGCCGCCGGCGACGGCAGGCAGGATCGTGACGGTGGAGTTCTCGCCGACCGGCGCGTCGAGCCCGCCGGAGAACCGGATGTCCTCGTCGTCGACATAGATGTTGACGAAGCGGTGCAGCGATCCGTTGTTGACCAGGCGCGCCGCGATGCCGCTGTGACGCGACTCGAGGTCGTCGATCACCTCGCCAACGGTGCCGCCCTTGGCCTCGACTGACTTCTCGCCGCCGGTGTGGGTGCGGAGGATGGTGGGGATGGATACGGACACGGCCATGGTGATGCTCCAGGTCGGGTGGTTCTGAACGGTCGTGGCAGGGGTGCGCGTCAGACCGACGCGTCCCTGTCGGGAACGTCGTCCGCGCCGGTGTGCGCGAACATGTAAGACTCCACGACCTCAACCTGTTCCTCGGTGACCACACCGTCCACGATGCGGAACGACCGGAGCTCGTGCCCGGTGTGGTTCGGCTCGGCCTGCTCCCGAGTGGATACGAGCACGTAGTGCGCGCCGGGCTCGGAGGCGAGCGCGATATCGGTGCGCGACGGGTGGGCCTCGGTGGCGGTGTGCGAGTGGTAGATCACCACGGGCACCTCGTCTCGGGCGTCCATGTCACGGTAGAGGCGCAGCAGGTCGCCGGAGTCGAACTCGTAGAACGTGGGCGACCGGGCCGCATTCAGCATCGGGATGAACCGCTCCGGCCGATCGGACCCCTCGGGCCCGGCGATGACACCGCACGCCTCGTCGGGATGGTCCCGGCGGGCGTGGGCGACGATCTCCGCGACGAGATCGGCTCGGATCACCAACACCCCAACAGCCTACGTCCCGAGGGCGCTTCATCCCACTCCAGCGGGATGGCTCACACCCCGTGGTGGCTCAGCGCACCTGCATCCGGCTCTGGACCAGCGCGTCCTGCACGAACGTGAGCCAGTGGTAGACGCCGATGTGCGTGGCGCGAGGGTCGTCCGGCGGCAGCTCCTCCGGCATGTCCTCACTCACGTCGAGCGCGGTGCCGAGGGCGAGCCGCACGTCGTTGAGGGAGGCAAGCCAGGCGTCGGCCTGTTCGGGTGTGAGCTCCACCCGGCCGCCCGACTCGGGCAGCGTTTCCAGCAGCACGGCCGCGGCCGAGTCCTTGGCCTCGATCAGCTCCGGTTCGTGCAGGGAGCGCAGTCCGGCCGCGAGGTCGGCGTCCTCGGTGGTGAAGTCGGGGAGCAACCGGGCGAGGACGCGGTCGGCGGGCCGGGTCGACGGGCCGGTACGCATGCCGGTGAGCGTCGCCAGCTCGTCGGCGGGGTTGTCGTCGGCCCTCCCGGCGAGGATCTGCCTGACCTCGCCGACCAGGCCGCGCAGCACAGCGGCCTCCTGCGGCTCGAGCGACGCCACGAGCCGGGCCCGGCCTCCGCGGCCGGAGCGCTTCCAGCCGTTCACGCGCGTTGCATGGTGGCCCACAGGCCGGCGGCGTGCAGCTTCGCGACGTCGGCCTCGATCTTGTCCTTGTCGCCTGCCGACACCGCCGCCTTGCCCTTGTGGTGAACGTCGAGCATCAGCGCGGTGGCCTTCGGCTCCGGGTAGCCGAAGAGCTTCTGCAGCACGTAGGTGACGTAGGACATGAGGTTGACTGGGTCGTTCCACACGATCGCCTGCCAGGGCGTGTCGAGCACGGTGTCCTCGGCAAGGTCCGGATCCACCTGGCGCGTGGGTGTGGGTAGCGGCGCGGCCATGCGGTCCATGGTGACACCTCGGCCATCGGCGCCGCACGGCAACATAGGCTCCACCGCATGACTGAGCGGGCAAGGGCGATGAGCGGCAGTCCGTCGTCGGCCGGGGTCAGTACAGCGCTGCTCACCGACCGGTACGAGCTGACGATGGTGGCAGCCGCGCTCGCCGACGGCACCGCCAAGCGCCACTGCGTATTCGAGGTCTTCGCCCGCCGGCTCCCGGAGGGCCGCCGCTACGGAGTCGTGGCCGGAACGGGGCGGCTGCTGGAGTCGATCGAACGGTTCCGGTTCGGCGACCAGGAGCTGCGAATGCTCGCCGAGGTCGTCGACCACGAGACGCTCGACTGGCTGGCGGACTACCGCTTCTCCGGCGATGTGGACGGCTACCCGGAAGGCGAGCTCTACTTCCCCGGCTCGCCCATCCTCACGGTGAGCGGCACCTTCGCCGACACGGTGCTGCTCGAGACGCTGGCCCTGTCGGTCCTCAACTACGACAGCGCGGTCGCCTCGGCCGCCTCCCGCATGGTCACGGCCGCTGCGGGCAGGCCGATCATCGAGATGGGCTCGCGGCGCACGCACGAGGCCGCAGCGGTCGCCGCCGCCCGCGCGACCTACCTGGCAGGCTTCGCCGCCACGTCGAACCTGGAAGCCGAGCGCCGCCACGGCATCCCCACAGCAGGCACCGCCGCCCACGCCTTCGTGCTCCTGCACGACGACGAGCTGGCCGCGTTCAGGAGCCAGATCGCAACCCTCGGGCCGGACACCACGCTGCTCGTCGACACCTATGACATCCGCCGGGGCATCGAGCTGGCGATCGAGGCGGCAGGCCCCGGGCTCGGCGCCGTGCGCATCGACTCCGGCGACCTCGGCGAGCTGGCCCGGCAGGCCCGCGATCAGCTCGATGCCCTCGGCGCGAAAGAGACCAGGATCGTGCTGTCCGGCCACCTGGACGAGTACGCGATCGCCTCACTGCGCGCCGAGCCCGTCGACTCATACGGCGTGGGCACGTCGGTGGTCACGGGGTCCGGCGCCCCCACCGCGGGGTTGGTCTACAAGTTGGTGGAGGTCGACGACAAGCCGGTCGCCAAGCGCAGCGTGGCCAAGGAGTCCCGCGGCGCGCGGAAGTCGGCACTGCGGCGCTACAAGCCGACGGGCACGGCCATCGAGGAGGTCGTACATCCCGCGGTCAGCCCGCCGGAGATGGGTCCGCACGATCGCGTGGTGCCGATCCCGCTGATGCGCGGTGGCGAGCGTGTGGCGGACCTGCCGACTCTGGAGGAGTCCCGGCAGCACCTGCGCGCGGCGCTCGTGTCCGTGCCGTGGGAAGGGCTCAAGCTCTCGCGCGGCGAGCCCGCCATCTCCACCGTGTTCGAGGGAGGCAACCGTTGACTCGTGCCCTGATCGTCGTCGACGTCCAGAACGACTTCTGCGAGGGGGGCTCGCTCGGCGTCGACGGCGGCGCGGCGGTGGCGGCCGCGATCTCGGCCGCCCTGCAGGCCCGCGATCCGGGACGCCGCTGGGATCACGTGGTGGCCAGCCGGGACCACCACAGCGACCCGGGCGCGCATTTCTCCGACGCCCCCGACTTCGTCGACACGTGGCCACCGCACTGCCGGACCGGCACTCCCGGCGCGTCCTTCCATCCCGAGCTCGACGTCGCGCGGATCGAGGCGGTGTTCGACAAGGGCCTCCACGAGGCCGCGTACTCGGGCTTCGAGGGCGTCGAGCCGGGTGGCGCGAGCCTGGGCGCCTGGCTGCGCGCCCACGACGTCGACGCGGTGGACGTGGTGGGCATCGCCACCGACCACTGTGTGCGCGCCACCGCACTGGACGCCGCCGCGGCGGGCTTCACCACCACGGTGCTGCTGAACCTGTGCGCGGGCGTGGCACCCGAGACGACCGACCGAGCGCTGGCACGGATGCGAGCAGCGGGGGTAGCGCTCGTGAACTAGGAGCCCGAAGTGTCGTGGAGCCGTAGTGCTGTCGGTGCCGCGCGCCCACAGCACTACGGCTCCATGGTCGGGTCTCAGACCGAACGCATGCGGAAGGGTTCCAGGCGTGCGGCCAGGTCGCCCGGGTCTCCCGCCTCGTCCGGCAGCCTGTGGGCGCCCACCGCCTCCGCCAGCCCGATGCAGCGCGGCCCGTCGAACAGGCCGCACGCGTAGCGCACCGAGGCCTCGTCGAGGTCCAGCACGCCGACGCGGAGCTGGTAGATACCCGGGTAGCGCACCTCGTCGAGGTAGTCCACGCGCAGTGAGCTCGGCGAGAGCCCGTCGAGCGGGCCGCCGGTGGGGTAGCCGAGCACGTCGAGGTGCAGCTCGGCGAGGCCGTCGAGGTACCAGCCCGCGAGCGCCACGTTGTTCACGTGCCGGTTCGGGTCGAGGTCGCCGAAGCGGGTGCGGACGTCCAGCCGGAACGGGTACGCCTCGCGCACGGTGCGCGCCGGGCCGCGCTGCAGGCGGGTCGGTGCGGGGGCGTCCATGCGCAGGGTCTTCAGCGCGTCGCGCACCGGCTCGGGCAGCGGCGCCGGTCCCCCGGTCGTCGCGTGCACGCTGACCGACTCGCCGGTGGCCACGCACTCGTCACCGGCGTAGACGCCGTAGGTGTAGGCGAACGAGGAGGTGCCGATGTGGCTGACCCCGATACCGATGCGGTACTGCCCGGCCTCGATCCGTGCCCCGACGGCACTGCGGGCGACCACCCGGAGCGGGGCCAGCACGTCGACCCGGACCGAAGCCAGCAGCAGCCGCATCCGCCCGACGAGAGCGGCACCGAAGACTTCCCGTTCGACGGCGATGCGCGCGTCCTCGAACCACCGCACGAGCGCGTCGCGCCCGATGCGCCGGCTCGGGTCCAGATCGCTGTACCGGGCCGCGTGCTCGATCAGCACGGGGTAGTCCGACGGACGGAGCATGAGCTGGGTGTGCGTCACTCTGCTCATGATGGCGGCACTCGGCCGCGACCGGTGGGCTACCCCGCTCGAGATCACGTGTGAGCCTCGCAACGCAGGTCACGGGCGGGATCGGCGGTTCTACCCCGGGCCGGCGGGAGCTGGGGGTAGCCTCCCGGAGTGCCCACCACGACCGAGCTGCCCGGCGTGGCGGAGCTGCTGGAGGCGGCCGTCACAGCGGTCGGCGGCCGGCGGCGCGAGGGTCAGGACGCCATGGCCCAGGCAGTGCGCAGAGCGATCGCCACCGGAGAGCACGTGGCCGTGCAGGCCGGCACCGGCACCGGCAAGTCGCTGGCCTACCTGGTGCCCGCCATCCACCATGCCGTCGCGAAGGGCGCCACGGTTGTGGTGTCCACCGCCACCATCGCGTTGCAGCGCCAGTTGGTCGACCGGGACCTCCCGCGCGTCGCCAAGGCCCTCAAGCCGCTCCTCGGCCGGGCGCCCACGTTCGCGATCCTCAAGGGCCGGCGCAACTACCTGTGCCTCAACAAGCTCCACGGCGGCGACGAGCAGGACCCCGCCGACGAGCTGTTCGACCCCTTCGCGATCTCGGCGATGGGCCGCCAGATCAAGCGCCTGCACGAGTGGGCCGACACCACCGACAAGGGCGACCGCGACGAGCTGGTGCCCGGCGTGCC
>DASYES010000837.1:0-11880 GCA_036498885.1 Pseudonocardia sp. | reverse complement strand
TGCGGCAGCACGGCGAGGGCGAACGCCGCGACCGGACGCGGCGGGTGGGCGAGATGCTGGAGCGGGTTGGCCTGCGCGAGCAGATGCGCACCCGCTACCCGCACGAGCTCTCGGGCGGCCAGCGCCAGCGAGTGGCACTGGCCAGAGCGCTGGTGCTCGGCCCGCGGCTGCTGGTGGCCGACGAGCCGGTGTCCGCACTCGACGTCTCGGTGCAGGCCTCGATCCTCAACCTGTTCCTGGACCTGCAGCGCGACCTCGGCTTCTCGTGCCTGTTCATCACCCACGACCTGTCGGTCGTCGAGTTCATCAGCGACCGGATCGCCGTGATGTACCTGGGCCGGATCGTGGAGACGGCCCGCCGGGAGACGCTGTTCGCCGATCCCCAGCACCCGTACACGCAGGCGCTGCTGTCCGCGGCGCCCGTACCCGACCCGGCCGACGTCAGACGCCGGGACCGGATCGTGCTCAGCGGCGACCTCCCCAGCCCGGCCGATCCCCCGTCCGGCTGCAGGTTCCACACCCGCTGCCCCGTCGCGATCGACCGCTGCGCCACCGACAACCCGCAGCTCACGGGCGTGACGGCGGCGGATCACCCGGTGGCGTGCCACCTCGTGACTGCGCAGTCCGGACGGCCACAGGTGGCCGCGCCGTGACCACGACGAACGACCGGAAGCTCGACAAGAGGAGTCCCGTGTTCACCACCCGTCCCGAAATCACCGGCGACATCGGCATGGTCGCCAGCACCCACTGGCTGGCGTCGTCAGCCGGGATGTCGGTGCTCGAACGCGGTGGGAACGCCGCCGACGCCGCCGTGGCGGCCGGGTTCGTCCTGCAGGTCGTCGAACCGCACCTGAACGGGCCGGGCGGTGAGGTGCCGGCGCTGGTCTGGGACCCGAGCACCGAGGACGTGACGGTCCTGTGCGGCCAGGGGGTCGCACCACAGGCGGCGAACGTGGGAGTGTTCGCCGACCTCGGGCTCGACCTGGTGCCCGGCACGGGCCTGCTCCCGGCCGTGGTCCCGGGCTCCTTCGGCGCCTGGCTGCTGATGCTGGAGCGCTGGGGCACCTGGCCGCTGCGGGACGTGCTGGAACCCGCCGTGCACTACGCCGAGCGCGGACACCCGATGCTGGAGCGGGTATCGCACGCGCTCGGCACGGTCGCCGAGATGTTCACCACCCGCTGGCCCACCTCGGCCGCCACCTGGCTGCCGAACGGCGCAGTGCCCGCACCGGACGCCCGGTTCGCCAACCCCGTGCTGGCCCGCACCTACAAGCGGCTGATCGAGGAGGGCGAGGCCGCGGGCGGGAGCCGAGAGCGGCAGATCGCCGCGGCCCGCGACGCCTGGTACCGCGGGTTCGTCGCCGAGGCCGTCGGTGAGTTCTGCGCTGACACCGCGGTCGTCGACACGTCGGGGCGCGCGCACTCCGGGCTGCTCACCGCCGACGACCTCGCCAGCTGGGAGCCGACGTTCGAGAAGCCCGTGACGCTCGACTACCACGGCTACACGGTGTGCAAGACGGGCCCGTGGGGGCAGGGCCCGGCGCTCCTGCAGCAGCTCACGCTGCTCGACGAGCTGGATCTGGCCGCCGCCGAACCGGGCTCGGCCGATTGGGTTCACACGATCGTCGAGAGCGCGAAGCTCGCGATGGCCGACCGTGAGGCCTGGTACGGCGACCCGAACCACGTCGACGTGCCGCTCGCCGACCTGCTCGACCCCGCCTACGCCGCAGCCCGCGCGAAGCTCGTCGGCGCCGGCGCGTCGTACGAGCTGCGGCCGGGCTCCCCCGGGGGGCGGACGCCTCGGCTACCCGGCGCCCGTGCCGCCGAGGTCGCCCCGGCGGTCGCGGCGGGCGTCGGGGAGCCGACCCTCACTCCCGACGGCGAGGTGCGTGGCGACACCTGCCACATCGACGTCGTGGACCGGAACGGGATGATGATCTCGGCAACGCCGAGCGGCGGGTGGTTCCAGAGCTCGCCGACGATCCCAGCACTGGGGTTCTGCCTGTCCACCCGCGGCCAGATGTTCTGGACCGAGGACGGCCTGCCGGCCACGATCCGGCCCGGCGCCCGCCCGCGTACCACCCTCACCCCGTCGTTCGCGCTGCGCGAGGGCAAGCCGTGGCTCGCCTTCGGCACCCCCGGCGGCGACTACCAGGACCAGTGGTCGATCCAGCTGTTCCTGACCATCGTGCACGGAGGGATGGGCCTGCAGCAGGCCATCGACTTCCCCATGTTCCACACCGACCACGTCCGCAGCTCCTTCTACCCGAGGGAGGCGGTGCCGGGCTCGCTCGTCATCGAGGACCGGCACGCACAGGACGTGCTGGCCGACCTGCGCGCCCGCGGCCACGACGTGCAGGAGGTCGACGGCTGGTCGCTGGGGCGGCTGTCCGCCGTGGCCCGCGACGGCGAGTGGCTACGGGCGGCCGCCAACCCGCGCGGCTCGCAGGGCTACGCAGTCGGGCGGTGAGAACCCCGCCCACCTCCGGCGGCTGACCCGCCGCTTGCCGACCCAGCCCGACGCCGCGGGCTCCCCGTTTCCCGCGGCGCATCCCTCCCTGCCCGCAAGTCCCCTTCCTTCCCCCGGAGGTTCCCGTGAGAGCACGACGCTGGATCGTGGCGCTCGCCTTACCCCTCGTCCTCGCCGCCTGCACCACGCCCGGTGCGAGCAGCGGCGCAAACGCGTCAGGTGGCGCTGCCGCCTCGGGCGGCACGCTGGTGATGGCGCTGTCCGCCGAACCGGACGTGCTGGACCCGACGCTCGCCAACACCTTCCCCGCGCGCGTGGTGTTCACGTCGTTCTGCGAGAAGCTCTACGACACGGACGAGACGCTGAGCCTGGTTCCCCAGCTGGCCGCCGACGTGCCCCAGGTCTCGACCGACGGTCTGACCGTCACCATCCCGCTGCGGCAAGGGGTGAAGTTCAACGACGGCACCCCGTTCGACGCAGAGGCCGTCAAGACCTCGCTGGACCGGCACCGCACGCTCAAGGGTTCGGCGCGCACCAAGGAGCTGGCCTCGGTGCAGGACGTGGCGGTGGTCGACCCGAACACCGTCCGGCTGACCCTCAAGTACCCGTTCACCCCGCTCGGCGCGCAGCTCGCCGACCGCGCCGGGCTGATCATGTCGCCGACCGCGCTGCAGCAGCTGGGCGACAACTTCGGCACCGCGCCGGTCTGTGTCGGGCCCTTCAAATTCCAATCCCGCACGTCCGGCAGCGAGATCGTCTTCACGAAGTCCACGGACTACTACGACGCCGACAAGGTGAAGCTCGACGGCGTCACCTACCGCATCATCACCGACCCGAACGTGCGCCGGGCGAACCTGGAGTCCGGCGACGTCCAGGCCGCCGAGCGCATCACCGCGACCGACGCCACCGCACTGAAGAACAGCCCCGACGTGACGATCCAGGACGTCGACACGATCGCCTACCAGGCCATCAGCATCAATGTCGGCAACACCACCGGCACCGCGACGCCGACCGGTCAGGCCAGTACCCCGCTGGGCCAGTCGGCGCTGCTGCGGGAGGCCTTCGAGCTGAGCCTGGATCGCAACGCGATCAACAAGGTCGTCTTCGCCGACTCGAACGCCGTCGACTGCCTCCCCCTGCCGCTGCAGAGCCAGTTCCGGCCATCGGACCCGGGGTGCACGCCCTACGACCCGGAGCGGGCTCGCGAGCTCATCGCCCAGTCCGGGGTGCCGACACCGATCCCCGTGAACTTGATGGTGCCGGCCAGCAACGAGGGCCCGCGCACCGCCGAGGTGATCGCCGGGATGGCGAAGGACGTCGGGTTCGACGTGCGGATCAACCAACAGGAGTTCGTCTCGTCGCTGTCGGCGGGGCGGGCCGGTCAGTTCGACGTGTTCCTCATCGGCTGGTCCGGGCGGATCGACCCGGACGGCAATCTCAACGACCTGGTGACCACCGGTGGCTCCAACAACTTCAGCGGCCTGAGCGACCCGCAGGTCGACGACCTGGTCAAGCGGGCCGCCGCGGCCACCGACCAGGCCGAGCGCGCCGATCTCTACGGCCAGGCGATCCGCCGGGTCAAGGAGCTGCGGTCGGTGATCTACCTGTACCACGACGCCTGGTTCCTCGGGACGTCGAAGAACCTGCAGGGCGTCGTCTACTACCCGGACGGCATCCCGCGCTTCGCGACCGCGTCGTTCACGGGCTGACGCCGCCGGCCGGGTGGCGCCCGCCTGCGCCACCCGGCCGCTTGCGCCCGGAGAGAACCTGACGAGAGGAGGGCGGGATGGCCGCCGTCAACGTCACCACGAGCCCTGGCTTGCGGGTCACCGACCACCGCGTGGACGTGCCCGTTGACTGGGCACACCCGGATGGCGAGACCCTGCAGGTCTTCGCCCGCGAGGTCGTGGACCCCGCGAAGGCGAACGAGGACCTGCCGCTGCTGCTGTTCCTGCAGGGCGGGCCGGGCGGCAAGGGCCCTCGCCCGCAGCGCGACGGGTGGCTGCCCGTGGCACTGCGGACCCACCGTGTGATGTTGCTCGACCAGCGGGGAACCGGGCGCTCCAGCCGGGTCGACGGTGCGGACATCTCCCGCTTCGCCGACCCTGCCGCCGCTGCCGCGTACCTGCGCTGCTTCCGCGCCGACAGCATCGTCGCCGACGCCGAGCACCTGCGGACCACGGTCTACGGGGGACGCCGCTGGGAGACCCTCGGCCAGAGCTACGGCGGGTTCATCACGCTCACCTACCTCTCGCAGGCCCCGCAGGGTCTGGCCGCCTGCTACGTCACTGGCGGGCTTGCGTCCCTGGAACCGTCCGCGACCGAGGTCTACCGCCGCACGTACCCGCGGGTGGCCGCGCGGGTGCGCCGCTTCTACGACCGCTACCCGGCCGACGCCGACCTCGTCGCGGCGGTGGCCGATCACGTGGCCGCGACCGACGTGCGGCTCCCCGACGGGGATCGGCTGACGGTGCACCGGCTGCAGGCACTCGGTGGCGACCTCGGCATGGCGCCGGGCGTGGACGAGCTCCACTGGCTCTTCGACGAGGCGTGGGCCGACGAGCGGCGCGCCGACCGGCTCTCGGAGACGTTCTGCCGGCAGGTTGGCGAGCGCACCGCGTTCGCGGACAACCCGCTCTTCGTCGTGATGCAGGAGAGTATCTACGGCCACGGCGCCGACGGGCCCGCCACGGGCTGGGCGGCAGCCGCGGAGCGGGAGCGCCACCCGGAGTTCGCCGAGACGGCCCGGCCGCTGACCTTCACCGGCGAGATGATGTTCCCCTGGATGTTCTCCGAGATCAGGGCCCTGCGCCCGTTCGAGGCCGCGGCGCACGCTCTCGCGACCACCTCCGGCTGGAGCGACCTCTACGACCTCGAGCGGCTGGCCGCGAACGACGTCCCGGTGGCGGCGGTGGTCTACCACGACGACCTGTACGTCGACGCCGGGCTGTCGCTGCGCACGGCCGAGCACGTCGGCAACTGCGAGGCGTGGGTGACCAACGAGTACGAGCACGACGGGTTGCGCCGCGACCCGGCCGTGCTGGAGCGGCTGCTGGACGGGATCCGGGACCGCGGCGGACCGCTCACCGGATGAGCGGCCCAGGCACCGGGAAGGGGCAGGCCAGGAGAAAGACCCCGGCCTGGGTAGCGTTTCCTCCCGACGAAGGAGGTCGCATGGCCCGGGAACGAGCCGGTGAGGTGCTTGCGGCCAACCTGCGGCTGTTGCGGGAGGAGTCAGGGCTCTCGCTGTCGGAGCTGGCACGGCGGTCCGACATCGCGAAGGGCACGCTCTCCCAGCTCGAGTCGGGGGCGGGCAACCCGACGATCGAGACGGTGTTCAGCCTGTCGAGCGCGCTGCAGGTTCCGGTGTCGTCGCTGCTCTCCCAGCGCACCGACCCCGACGTCGTGCTCGTGCGATCGGCCGACCTCGAGGTGCTCAGCAGCAACGCGGTGGACCTGCGGATGCTGCGCCGGCTCGACATCACGGCCGAGGTGGTGGAGGTCTACGACCAGCGCGTCCGGCCAGGGGAGACCCAGCGGTCGGCCGGCCACCACGGTCGCGAGCACGTGATCGTGACCGGGGGCAGCCTGCTCGTCGGCCCGCCCGACAACCCGTTCGAGCTCGGCCAGGGCGACTACGTGTGCTTCCCCGCCGGCCGCCCGCACATCTACCGCAGCGTCGGCGGTCCCGTCACCTCGGTGCTGCTCCTGGAGTACCCCGCCGACGCCGGGCCGCCCACCGTCGCCGGATGCGCGGTGCCACGCAGCGCACCCACCGTGGTCAAGCCCGTGGGGTGATGTTCGTCGGTGCTGTGATCAGGGCAGGCGCAGCGGGTCACGAGGTGTTCCCTCGGTCTCCGACCGCCACTCCGGCCTTGATCACCGACGGCGGCCGGGTGGGAGCCCACAGCAACGAGGGGTCGGCGAACGGGTCGCCGTCCACGACGAGGAGATCGGCGGCGCAACCGGCCTGGACCCGGCCGAGATCGGGACGTCCGAGCAGGTCGGCGTTCACCGATGTGGCCGCCTGCAGAGCGCGCGCCACCCCGTCCACCTCGATCTGGAGACGGAGCCCGCCGAGCTGCTCGTCCTCCAGCACGCCCATCAGGTCGGTGCCGAACCCGATCCGCACGCCCGCGGTACGGGCCAGCTCCACAGCAGCGCGGCCGGAGTCGAGCACCTCCTGGTTCTTCGCCTGTCCCACGCGCGACAGTCCCACCTCCGCGCCGCGCCGGTTCATCGCGTCGTAGGTGATGAGCGTGGGGACAGGTACGCCCCGTGCTCGGGCATCGACGCAGCGGTCTCGGCATCGAGCAGGTTGCCGTGCTCCACCGAGCGGACGCCGTGCTCGACGGCGTGCCGGATCGCCTCCGGCGAGTACGCGTGCGCGGCGACGTAGCTGCCGCGGCGGACGGCCTCCTCCGTGACGGCGCTGATCTCCTCCGCGGAGTACTGCGGGACGCGGATCGGGTCCGTCAGCGAGACGACTCCACCCGAGGCCATGATCTTGATGGCATGGGCACCGCGGCGGAAGCGGTCGCGCACCGCCTGCCGGAGCGCGTCCACGCCGTCGACCACCTCGTTCATGTGGGCGTGGCAACCGCACAGGTCACTGTCGGCTCCGCGGGCATCGCCGTGCCCGCCGGTCTGGCTCAGCGCCGGGCCGGTGAAGAGGTAGCGCGGCGACGGGAGCAGCCCCTCGTCGATCGCCGCTGCGAGACCCGCGTCGCCACCCGCCACGTCCCGCACGGTCGTGAACCCGCGGGCCAGCGCCCTCGCCAGCCGCCGCGCGCCCGCCAGCGCCACGTAGCTCAGCGAGCGCGCCTCGATGCCGAGCAGGTCGAGGCCGATCCCGTACGCGTGGAAGTGCGCGTCGATCAGGCCGGGCAGCACCGTGCCGCCACGCGCGTCGATCACACGGTCCGCCGTGGCGCTCGCGCCCGGCCCCACCTCCGTGATCCGCCCGTCGACAACATGCACGGGCCCGTCGGTCAGCTCCTCGGAGACTCCGTCGAAGACACGCGCGTTCACGATCGAGAGCGATCCCTGCTGTGTCGATGATCCGCTCGCACGCTCACTCATGCAGCACGCTCCCGCAGCCGCGCCGTGGACGCTGCATCCACCGTGAACGTGCCGGCGTCGATCACCACGCCGTAGTCGCGGGCCGCCGCCGCCACCGAGACGAAGCCGTTGCGCACGTCGCGGGCCACACTCTCGGGCTCCCGCGTGAACGGATCGCCGAACCCGCCTCCGCCACCGGTGTCGTTCACCAGCACCTCCCCCGCGTCAAGCCTGTTGTAGCTGCCGCCCTGCACCACCTCGAGATCGGTACCGGGGTTGAGCACGATCCTGTTGTTCTCTCCCGCGCTGCCCCCACCGATCGGCCACGGCTTCGTCCGGGTCTTGTAGACCAGGCAGATTCCCGTGGCGGGTGCGGTGAAGCGGTAGGCGCGGCTCACGCCGACCCCGCCGCGGTGGCGCCCTGCGCCACCGGTGTCGGGGCGGTAGCCGTAGGACTCGATGAACATCGGTGCCTTCGTCTCCAGCACCTCGACGGGGTTGTTGCGGCACCCGGGCTCCGACAGGTGCATCACTCCGTCCGCCCCGTCGCCATCCGCGTGGCCGCCCATGCCCACGGCCTCGTTCGTGGCCTCCAGCCACGCCTGGCCCGTACGGGGGTCGACGCCGAGCCCCATCATCGAGCAGACGTCCCCACCCGAGCAGGCCGGCACGCGCTCCGGCATGCCCTCGGCGAGCGCCTTGAGCACCACCTCACCTGCGAGCAACCCGGTCCACAGCGTGAACGTCGGCATCGGTGGCACGGCGTGCATCACCGAGCCGGGCTGGGTGAGCACGCGCAGCGGGCGGAAGTTCCCCGCCACCACCGGGGTGTCCGGCGTGGTGAGCGCCTTGAACACGAGGCTGCACAGCGCCTCGGTCTGGCCCAGCGGGAGGTTGATCGGGCCTCTTACGCCACTGTCGCTGCCGGTCCAGTCGATCACCATCTCCTCGTCCGTGACGGTCACGGCCACCTGCAGCCGGACCATCCGGTCGACGTCGACACCATCGGAGTCCACGAAGTCGTGCGCGCTCCAGGTGCCCTTGGGGAGCTTCGCCAGTGCGAGCCGGGCCAGGCGCTCGCCGTGGTCGTTGATCGCCGCCATCGCCCCGGCCAACGTCTCGGCGCCGTACTTCGCGGCGATCTCCTGCACGCGGCGCACCCCGGTGTGGCAGGCCGACACCTGCGCCTGCAGGTCGCCGATCGTGCGCTCGGGCATCCTGCTGTTGAACCGGATGATGGTGAAGACCTCGTCGTTGCGCACGCCGGCGACGTAGAGCCGGGTGGCCGGGAAGAACAGTCCCTCCTGGTGCATGTCCGTCGAGTCGAGGACGTAGCCCGGGTCCTTCTGCTTGAGGTCGAGCACGTGGATGCGGCAGGACGCGAAGCCTGCCAGCACACCATCGACGTGGATCGGGGCGAACACCAGCGGGTCGAGGGTGTGCGCCGAGGACCAGTACGGGTAGTTGAGCACGAACATGTCGCCGGGGCCCATCGCGTCGGTGCCGAGGAACTCCACGGCCTTCTTGATGCCGTGGTCGTTGCCCCGGGTGAAGATCGCGATGCCGGGGGCGTCGGCCACGACGTCGCCGCTGACGTCGTGCAGGCCGATGCCGTAGTCGTGGATCTCGTAGACGACCGTGTTGTACGCCGTGCGGCACAGGTTGCGGGCCATCTCCTCGGCAGCCGCCAGCAGGCCGTGGCGGATGATCTCCACGGTGATCGAGTCGGTGCCGGTCATCGGGTGGTTCCTCCCCGTACGGTGACGACGAGCTCGCCGTGCGCGCCGACGCGCAGATGGTCGCCGGTGTGGATCACGGTGGTCGCGGTGTGCTCGGCGATCACCGCGGGCCCGGCGATCTCGTCGCCGCCGAGCAAGGCCTCCCGCGTGTACAGCGAGTACGGCACGGCAGGCTCCTGCGCCGACCGGTACACCGGGCGGCTCCCGTCGGGCTCCGGCCCGCCCGACTCCCGGCGCGGCAGCAGCGGCAGCTCCGGCTTCTCGACCGCGCCGGTCGCGCGCAGCCGCAGCATGGTGACCTCGACCGGGTCGGTCATCGTGTGGCCGTACTGCCGCTCGTGCAGTCGAGCGAAGACGTCCTCGACGGTCGCGCCGAACGCCGCGTCCAGGGCCGGGCACGGGACCGTCACCGAGTGCTCCTGGCCCGCGTACCGCACGTCCAGGCTGCGGACGATCCGGCGATCCGGCGGCGCGAAGCCCTCGACGTCGAGCGCCTTGTCCGCCTCCTCGGCCATCTCCGCGTAGCCGGTCTCCACCTGGGCAGGGTCGAGGCCGGCGAGCGGCGCCACGAGCGTGCGGGCAATGTCGTGCTGCACGTCGGCCATGAGCATCCCGAAGGCCGAGAACGCGCCCTGCCCCGGCGGGATGATGACCGTCGGCACGCCCAGCTCGGCGGCCACGTCCACCGCGACCAGCCCGCCACCCCCACCGAAAGCGAGCAGCGCGAAGTCCTTCGGGTCGCGCCCCACCTCCACCGTGATGGCGCGGACGGCGCCCATGATCTTGGTGGTGGAGATCCGCACGATCCCAGCGGCGAGCGCAGGTACGGCCATGCCCAGCCGTGCCGCGATCGGGGCGAGTGCCTGATCGGCTCGCTCGGCGTCGAGCACCAGCCGACCACCCAGCGGCGTCTCCGTGCCGAGGTAGCCGATCGCCAGCGCGGCGTCGGTGAAGGTCGGCTCGGTACCGCCGCGCCCGTAGGCGGCCGGGCCGGGCACCGCACCCGCGCTCTGCGGCCCGACCTGCAGCGCACCGGCCTCGTCGAGCCGGGCGAGCGAGCCACCGCCCGCGCCGATCGTGTGGATGTAGAGCGAGGGCGTGTTGATCGGCAGCTCCTCGAACTCCGCGCCCTGGTGCAGCACCGGCTCGCCGTCGAGGACCAGGGAGGCATCCAGGCTTGTGCCGCCCATGTCGATCGTGATCAGGTTCGGCTCGCCGAGCATCCGGGCGAGCGCGGCCGCGCCGATCACGCCGCCTGCCGGACCGGAGAGGATGAGGCTCACGGGTTGCTCGCGCGCCCGCCCGACGGTCATCGCGCCGCCGCCCGAGCGGGTCATGAGGAATCGGCCGCGGAACCCGTCACGGGTGAGGCTGCCCTCCAACTCGTGCAGATAGCTGCGGACCACCGGCTTGACGTAGGCGTCGAGCACCGCGGTGCTCGTCCGCTCGTACTCGCGGTACTCCCGCGACAGCTCGTGCGACAGCGACACCGCAACGCCCGGCGCGACCTCGGCCAGCACGTCGCGCATCGCCAGCTCATGGGCCGGGTTGGCGTAAGCGTGCAGGAACGCGACCGCCACGGCCTCGTAGCCGCGCTCGGCGATCGTCGCCGCCACCCGGCGGGCGTCGTCCAGGTCCAGCGGGACGTGCACCGAGCCGTCGTAGAGGCTGCGCTCCACCACCTCGAACGTGTCGTAACGCTCCAGCAGCGGCGTGGGCTTGCGGTAGGTGATGTCGTAGTTCGTGCGACGGTCGGTGCGCCCGAGCAGGTAGACGTCCCGAAACCCCGCCGTCCCGACGACGGCGGTGCGCGCGCCGCTCCGCGTGAGCAGCGCGTTCAGGCCCAGCGTCGTGCCGTGGGTGAACATCGTGACGCCTGCCGCCCCGGCCTCGGCCATGTCGACGGCGTTCAGCACGCCCTCCGTCGGGGCCTGCGGGGTCGTCGGCACCTTGTCGAACCGCAGCCGGCCGGCCCGCAGCTCGACGACGTCGGTGAACGTGCCGCCGACGTCGATCGCCAGGCGGCTGGTTCCGTTCATGGTCGGTTCGCCTCTCTCGCCGGATCCGGGGCAGGCGGAGTATCGGAGTTTCCGGCAAGGAACGGCTGTGTGACGGTGCACAGGCGCGGCGGCCGGCCCTGTGCGCGCAGCACAGTGACGCGCTCCCCATGACCGTCAGCATTCCTCCACCCGATCGCACCCAACGGTGGAGGTGGCCACGGATGATCCGCAGTGTCCTGGCTCTGCAGGCCCGACCCGGCGCCGCCCGCGCCGTCGAGGAGCTCTACCGCGACCGCGGGATCATCGAACGGTCCCTGCGCTTCCCCGGGTGCCGCAGCTCGACGCTGCTGCGCTCGGTCGACGACAGTCCGGCCTCCCACCTCGTGGTCGCCGAGTGGGACGACGCCGACGCCTACGCCCGCTGGGTCGCCGACCCGTGGCGCGCTGCCGTCAGCGCCGAGCTCGCCGAGCTGCTCGAGACCCCGCCCGGCGCTCCCGTCGTCGCCCGGCTGTACGAACCCGTCCCGCTCACCCCCGAGGAGCAGTCGTGAGACGCCCGCTCAGGCACCTGGCGCTAGCCGGCGCCGCACTCGCCCTGTCCGTGTCGGTT